>JAJAZN010000015.1 GCA_026785685.1 Thermoleophilia bacterium | reverse complement strand
CGCGCGCGCGGTATCGCGGACGGCCCCTTGATCTTCTAAGACCGATGGGCGAGGGCGAGGGGCGAGGGGCGAGCCACCCGCCCCGCCCCTACAGAATCGTCTTGCCGAGCGCGCTCGCGACGAGCTCGACGGCCGTCAGCGCCGTTGTGTTTTCGCGGTCGAGGATCGGGTTCGCCTCGACGACCTCGAGCGAGCCCACGATGCCGGACTCGGCGATCAGCTCGCAGGCGAGGTGCGCCTCGCGGTACGTCAGCCCGCCACGAACAGGCGTCCCGACGCCGGGAGCGACCTCCGGATCCAGTGAATCGAGATCGAAGGAGACGTGCACGAACCCCGAACCGGCAACCCGGTCGAGCGCCTCTCTCATCGTGCGCTCGATCCCGATCCGATCGATGTCGCTCATCGTGAACACGCGGATGTCCGACTCGCGGAGGAATTCTCGCTCTCCCTCGTCGAGCGAGCGGATCCCGACGAGCGCAACACGGGACGGATCAAGCGCGGGAAGTGTGAGCCCGTCGTGCGTGAACCATCCGTTTGCGCGGCCGACGGCGCCACCCAGTGACATCCCATGGACGTTGCCGGACGGGCTCGTCTCGGGCGTGTTCAGGTCGCCGTGCGCGTCGATCCAGATCACGCCGCCGGGCTGCCCCGCTGCGGCGGCGAGGCCTGCGAGTGTCCCGAGCGCGATGGAGTGGTCGCCGCCGAGGACGAGGGGGCGTGCACCGTCCCGCACGGTCGCCTCGACGAGGGACGCCAGCTGTGCACAGGAGGCGAGAATCTCGGGTAGGAAGCGAGCGCGCTCGTCGACAAGTGCGAGAGCCTCGGGCTCCGGGGCGACGACGTTCCCCTCGTCCGTCACCGTGTGACCGATCTCGGTCAGCCGCTCTTCGAGCCCCGCGTAGCGGATCGCCGACGGGCCCATGTCGACACCGCGTCGCGTCTGACCGAGGTCGAGCGGGGCACCAATGATCGAGACGGGTCTCCTCACGGTGCGAAACCGTACCGGGGCGGGCGGATCCGTGCCGCTCTCTCACCTCGTGTGCCCTGCGGCGCTACACTTCGCACCCGCGGCGAGGTAGCTCAGTTGGTAGAGCACACGGCTGAAAACCGTGGTGTCGCCGGTTCAAGTCCGGCTCTCGCCATGCCATGCGGCGACAGGCTTTCGTTTTAGCCTGAGAGACCCCCTACTGGATCCGGGTCTCGCAGTTCGCGTTGAACGTGTCCGTGCCGGGTCCGCCGAGCGCGACATCGGTGCCGAGCCCGCAGTCGAACGAGTCGTTACCTCCTCCCCCGAGGACACAATCGTTGCCACCACTCGCCGACATGGAATTGGCGACCGCGCTACCGAGCAGGAGGTCGGCCCCGCTCGTGCCGGCGGTTCCAGCGACGACGGTCGTCAGCGTGATCGCGACGCATTCGACCGGCTTGAGGGTATTAGCCGTAATCGCGACCTGGTAGCGGGTTACTTTAGTGGCGGGGACGGAGTTCCCGCCACCAACGGCTGCATTCACCGACATGAGCGCCGTCGCGCATGCCACGAGCGTCGCACCCTTGTACCGGATGCCATTCAGAGACAAGCGCCTTCGCGTTCCCTGCGCGATCGAGAGCCAGGCCGATCGAATCCGATCAGAAGGACGAAGAGTGCAGCCACCGCCGCAAGAACCCACGGCACGTGAAACCACGCGATGACGTGACCGCCGCTCGGGACGTGAAACCAGACCTGGCCCACGATCTCCGATCGAGTGGGCAGATCCGGGTCGATGAACGAGTTGTTGTCGCCTTTGAGGATGTAGCGACCGCCCTCGATCCCGGTGATCCTGTGCAGAACGACACGATCGAGCAGGACGCTGTGGTACCCGACGACGTCACCGATCTTCGGGCTCGACGTGGGTCGGAGGGCTACGAGATCCGACCCCTGCAGGCTCGGGAGCATGCTGGTTCCGTCGATGACGACGAACGATGTCGAGCCGCCGAGCTGCGGTGGCGCGAACAGGAGCCAGGCGGAGCCGAGGAGAGCGACCGTCAGTGCGAGGGTCGCCACGGGTCGAACCCTCGAGCGCGTAGTTCGAACGGCGCGACGAGGCGGCGGCGCTTGTGCCGCCGCCTCGAACGGCGCGAGGATAGCTCCGCGCACGCGGCCCTACTGCGCTGCGACAACGGTCAGCTGTGTTGCCGCAGCAGCCGTCGCCTGGGGTGAGGTGGTGGTGCAGGTGACGCTGCCGGCAGCATTCGCGCAGGAGTACCACGAGCCGGCGGCGGCGAGTTGCACCCTGAGCGTGGTCGCGGTCGTCGGCGCGATCGTGAACGCGACCTGATCGACGTTCGTCGGGGTCGTCGCATTGAGGGTGTACGCGACGTTCGTCACCGTGTAGCCGGAGATAGCTCCGGACCCGGCGCCTGCAGACGTGGCGGGTACAGTGTTCGCCGCTGCGTACGCATAGACGCCGGAGGCCACGCCGATGGCGAGGATTCCGACGACGAGGATCCGGGGGCGGCGGGGCAGGCTGAAACGCATCGAAATCTCCTAGGCTGTGAGGTTTTCCTACCGGAATACCGTGAGGTCAAGCTGTCAAGAGCAGGATCGCCCTGGGACGATCGCTTGCGCATGCCCCGATCGGGGGATCTCCATTTAGGGATCCCCAGCGAAACTCCTCCCCGATTTCCGACAGAAGGCAACCGCGTACTTCACCGCCGCGCCGACACGACGTACGGGAAGGGAGAGCACCTGCTCGCGCGAACCTGAGGAGAGAGCTGGTGTGCAGAGCGCCAGGAAGCAAGACGAGCGAGGCGATGAACACGAGCGACGAAGCCCCAAAACCCGAGGCAGTCAGCGAGGCCTACACGTTGCTCTTCGCACGGTCGGGCGAAGCGGTATGCATCCTCGACCTCGAGGGCCACCTGACGTCGGTCAACCCTGCCTGCGAGAGACTGATCGGCTCGACTGCCGCGGAACTCGTCGGGCGGCCGGTGGTCGATCTGGTCGCGCCGGAACTTCGCGAGGAGGGCGTGCATCGGTTCCGCGAGCGGTTGCGGGGTGACAGCACCCCGACCGAAACCGAGCTCGTGACCCGAGACGGAGGCCGCATTCCTGTACTCGTGACATCGACCTTGATCGCGCAGGACGGCGATCCCGTGGGCGTGCTGGGACTGATCACTGACCTGAGGCCGCTTCGCAGCGCCCTCGATGGAAGGGTCGAGGCCGAGTCGAGCCTCCGGGAGGCGGAGACTCGTTTCCGCACCTTCTTCGCCTCGGCCCCGATCGGCGAAGCGATCGTCTCGCCCGACGGGCACTTTCTCGAGGTGAACGCTGCCTTGTGCGGAATCACCGGCTACTCGGAGACCGAGCTCCGTGATCTGACCTTCCAGGACCTGACGCATCCGGACGATCTCGTGGCTGATCTCGAGTTCGTCCGCCAGATGATGTCAGGCGAGATCCGCACCTACCAGATGGAGAAGCGCTACCTCCACAAGAATGGAAAGGTTGTCTGGATCCTCCTCAGCAGCTCGCTCGTGCGTTCGGACGCAGGCGAGCCGGAGTACTTCATCAAGCAGATCCAGGACATCACCGAGCGAAAACGGGCGGACGATGCGATCGAACGAAGCGAGGCGCGTCTCACCGAGGCTCAGCACGTTGCCCGCATCGGCAGCTGGGAGTGGGTGGTCGCTGCTGACGCGATCGACTGGTCGGCGGAGCTCTACGAGATGTTCGACGTCGATCCCGAAACCCCGATCACGTATACCCGCTACCTCGAGCGCATCCACCCCAACGATCTCTCGCTCGTGGAGGAGGCCGTCAAGCGGGCCGCCGGAACCAGCGAGTCGTACGAGGTCGAGCACCGCGTGGTGCTCACGACCGGGGAAGTGCGCTGGATCCACGGGCGCGGCGCGGCGACGCTCGGCCAGGATGGGCCAGTCGTCTTGCGCGGTACCGCCCAGGACATCACCGAGCGGAAGCAGGCGGAGGAAGAGCTCCGCCGTCTCGAGCTTCGCTACCGCACCCTGGTCGAACAGCTTCCCCTGGCCATGTACATCCGACCCGTGGACATGTCACAACCGAACTACTACGTGAGCCCCCAGGTCGAAACGATGATCGGGTACCCCGCACATCTCTGGGAGACCAACGCCGGCTTGCTTGCCAGCATCGTCCACCCGGACGACCGCGACCGCGTTCTCGCCGATGCGGTAGCCGTACGCGAGACAGGAAAGCCGTACCGAGACGAGTACCGGTACATCACGCCTGACGGGAGGATCGTCTGGGTTCAAGACGAGACGTTCCGGCTCCTCAACGAAAACGGGGAGCCGTTCGTTCAGGGCTTCTTGCTCGAGATCACAGATCGAAAGGATGCCGAGGCCGAGCGCGATCGTCTGCGCGAAGCGCTCCACGACGCCCAGAAGCTCGAGGCGATCGGAAGGCTCGCAGGGGGTGTCGCCCACGACTTCAACAACATGCTCACCGCGATCAAAGGGTATAGCGAACTGCTCCTCGCCGGGCTTCAGCCGGGTACCCGCCAGCATCACGAGGCCGAACAGATCCGCCGCGCGGCCGAGCAGGCCTCTTCGTTGCCGGAGCAGCTCCTTGCCTTCGCACGCAAGCAACCGCTCGAGTCGAAGGTCATCGACCTCAACGATCTCGTCACGGGAGCGGCAACCCTGCTCGCACACCTGATCGGCGACCGCGTCAAGCTGAACACGATTCTCGCGCCGCGACCCGCGTTTGCGAAGGTCGACCCCGAACGGATCGAGCAGACACTCGTCAACCTTGCCCTCAACGCACGCGACGCGATGCCGCGAGGCGGCACGTTGACGATCATGGTCTCGACGACCGAGGCCTCGGGCGACTCGACACCCGATCGCGATCGACGCGGGCGCCGCGAGGATGGGATCGCCGGGGCGTATGCGGTCATCGCGGTCGCCGACGACGGCGACGGCATGGACGCAGAGACCAGGGAGAAGGCGTTCGAGCCGTTCTTCACTACGAAGCCGCAGGGGGCAGGGTCGGGCCTCGGGCTTGCGACGGTGCACGGCACCGTTGTCCAGAACGGTGGTGCCGTTCAACTCGAGAGCGAGCCGGGACAGGGCACGACCGTTCGCCTGAGTTTCCCCTCTGCGATGCCGGACGCGACAGCGGCCAGAGGCTTGGAGAGCGTACCCCGGCCGGTCGTCCTTCTCGCCGAGGACGAGGATCTCGTTCGCGAGCTCGTAAGCAGCGTCCTCTCCGGGGAGGCGTTCGATGTCCATCAGGCGCGCAAGGGTGTCGAGGCACTCGAGCTACTCGACCGCCTGGACGACTCCCCGGATCTACTGATCACCGATCTCGTGATGCCACGCATGGGGGGACGGGAGCTGGCCGCTCGCGTCCTCGCGAGAGCGCCGGGGATCAAGACCCTGTTCATCTCCGGCTACTCAGACGACAGGCCGACCGCCGAGGAGGAAGCCGATCCGAACTCGGTGTTCGTGAGCAAGCCGTTCTCTCCGGCCTCGCTCCTGCGTGCGGTCAACATCCTCGTCGAGAGGGATCCCGACCCCGTGCCGGCTGTCGACGCGGGGACCGGTGGCCCCGTGACCTGCGTGATCGCGGACGACCACCCGGCAGTCCTCGACTCGGTCTCGAGGTACTTGGAGGGAGCCGGCATTGCGATCGTGGGCCGAGTTGCTCGAGCGGATGAGGCGGTGTCGGAGATCGTCTCGCTCCGCCCGATGACCGCGCTCGTGGACATCACGATGGAGCCGTTCAGCGGCATCGAGGTTGCGCGGCAGGCGGCTATCGGCTCGCCGCAGACGGGCATCGTGATGTACACCGGGCACCACGACCACGCGCTGCTCCGAGAGGCTCTCGACGTGGGAGCCCGCGGCTTCGTCCTCAAGAAGACGCCGCTCTCCGAGTTGGTCACGGCGCTCAACACCATTGCAGCAGGCGAGACGTACGTCGACATCCTGCTTGCTGGCGCACTCACAACAGCCGCGACCACGCTCGTCGCACTCACGAAACGGGAGCAGGAGGTCCTGACGCTGCTGGCGAGCGGCATGACGAACGAGAAGGCGGCCTCGGCGCTCGGGATCTCGGCCGAGACGATTCAATCGCACGTCCGAAATGCGATGACGAAGCTCGACGCCGACACACGTACCGAGGCGGTGGCGACGGCGATCCGCCAGGCGCTCATCGTCTGAGGCGACCGGGCCACCATTCCGAGCCCGTCGGTGGCTTGTTGCCGGCGATGACCGGGAGCATCGGGGCTGAAGGTACCGTCAGTAGGCAGTGCGCGCGCCGACCCCGCTTTCCGTGCTTGATCTGGCGCCGATCCCGCTTGGCTCGACGGCGGGGGATGCCCTTCGCAACAGCCTCGACCTCGCGCGTCACGCAGAACGGCTCGGGTACCGGCGCCATTGGGTCGCCGAGCACCACAACATGCCGGGGATCGCGAGTGCCGCGACGGCCGTCGTCGTCGGCCATCTCGCAGCGGGAACCTCGACGATACGCGTCGGAGCAGGCGGGATCATGCTGCCGAACCACTCGCCACTCGTGATCGCGGAGCAATTCGGCACCCTCGAGGCTCTGTATCCCGGCCGAATCGACCTCGGGCTCGGACGGGCGCCCGGCACCGACCAGCTCACGATGCGCGCGTTACGCCGCGACCCGATGAGCGGCAACGAGTTCCCGAGCGACATACAGGATCTGCAGTACCTCTTCGGTCCCGTCCAGCCCGGACAGGCGATCCGGGCCGTGCCGGGCGCGGGTCTCGAGGTTCCGCTCTGGATCCTCGGCTCGAGCACGTTCGGCGCCCGACTCGCTGCTTCTCTGGGGCTCCCGTACGCCTTCGCCTCGCACTTCGCGCCGACGGATCTGCTCACAGCTCTCGATGTCTATCGCCGCGAGTTCCGACCGTCGGCGCAACTCTCCGAGTCGTACGTGATGGCAGGGCTGAACGTCTTCGCGGCTGACACAGACGAGGAGGCGCAGCGGTTGTTCACGACGCCGCAGCAGTCGTGGGCGAATCGCTTCCGCGGACTGCCGGGGCCGTATCCCCCACCGATCGACGACATCGAGAGGTACTGGAGTCCCGCCGAGAAGGCGCAGGCGTCCGCGATGCTCACGCACTCGGTTGTCGGTTCACTCGACACCGTGCGCGAGGGGGTCGAGCGGTTCGCCGCTCTGACGGGCGTCGACGAGGTGATGGTCGTCTCGGCGATCTTCGATCACGATGCACGCCTTCGGTCGTACGCGATCCTGGCCGAGGCCGCCTCGCTCGCCTCGTAGACGCTCGAGCTCGACGTCGCCCTCATGTGTGCGACGCGGGCCGCTACGATCGCCGTCGATGACCGACCGGCGCGCCGACCCAGGAGGCCGTTTCGCCTGGCATCCCGAGCCCGAGCTCATCGGCTACGGCGATGCGGCGACCTCTCGGGCCGCCCTCGAGCGCCTCGGCACCGACACGTGGGCGGCCGCGCTCGACTACCTGTACGACCATGCCGTCGAACGGGCGATGGGCGACCCCTCGCCGTACGCGGACATTCGAGCCTCGTTCTTCGGCGCAAGCGGCGGCCCTGCCCCGGCGCCTGCCATGCCCACACCAATCGCCGCGATCCTCGATGAGTTCCGCGAGCGACTCGCCGGCGGGCAGATGAACACGCAGCACCCACGCCAGTTCGGCTACTTCACGCCCCCGCCCCTGCCGATCTCGATGATGGGCGAGCTCCTGGCGCAAATGACGAATCAAGGGGTCGACGTGTGGCATGCTGGGCCGCTCGCAGCCTTCGTCGAGGAGGAGGTCGTCCGCTGGCTGTGCGACCTGGTCGGCTACGACCCCGGGTCGTTCGGGTTGCTCACATCGGGTGGCGTGATGGCCAACTTCATGGGCATGACCATGGCCCGGGACATCCACCTCGGCCGGCTCCTCGACGAGGGACGAGCGCCACGCGGCGCGATGCTCGAGGGTGTCCGGGTCTACACCTCGGACCAGGCCCACTTCTCGATCGGCCGGGCACTCGACCTGCGCGGGTTCCCGCCGGTGACACTCGTGGTGATCCCGTCTGATGACCGGTTCCGGCTGCAGGCCGAGCCGGTAGCCCGGGCGATTGTCCGAGACCGCGACGCCGGTCTAACGCCATTCGCGATCGCTGCGGTAGTCGGGTCAACGAACACCGGCTCGGTGGACGCGGTCGGCGCCCTCGCCGACGTCGCCGCGGCCGAGGACATCTGGCTCCACGTGGACGCGGCGTACGGCGGCGCGGTCCGCCTGTCGGCTCGCGACCGGGGGCGCGTCAGTTCGCTCGAGCGGGCCGACTCGGTGACGGTCGATCCACACAAGTGGTTCTTCCAGTCCTACGACATCGGCGGGCTGCTCGTCCGCGAGGCGTCGCACCTCGTGGAGACGTTCGGGGGCCGGTCGCCCGAGTACTACCGCGGGGGCGAGGCGGTCGACAGCGGCGCCCGGACCGAGAGCGAGGGCGCGGTGACCGACGACCACGGCGACCCCGTCAACTTCTACAAGCTGAGCTTCGAGGGCACGCGACGCTGGCGTGCGCTCAAACTGTGGATGTCGTGGAAGCATCTTGGCACGGCGGGGTTCGGTCACCTGATCGACGACAACGACGACCTCGCAGCGCTCCTCGCTCGTCGCTGTGCCGAGGCGGACGACTTCGAGGCCGTGCCGGAGACCCCGGAACTCTCGGTCGTCTGCTTCCGCCATCTTCCCGGCGGCCGAGTGGCCTCCCTCGCTCTCCCGTCCGGCGAGCTCGACTCCCACCAGGATCGACTCCAGGCGGCGCTCGAAGCCTCCGGCGACGGCTGGCTCACGACGACCCGCCTGCGCGGCGCGACCTATCTTCGAGCGGGAATCGTGAACTATCTGGCCACGGAGTCGGACATCGACCGGCTGCTCGCGACGCTCCGCCGCCTGGCCGAAGACGGGTCCTGATCGAGACTCCGGCCGACGGTACCGCGAGCACCGGCGCCATCGCGCACCGCTGTGCGCTCTTCGACTCCCGCCCGCGGGCCTCTTGGGAGGATGGAGTGATGGGAGAGGAAGGCCCGTAGTCGAAGAGCGCACAGCGGTGCGCGATGGCGCCGGTGCTCGCGGCACCGTCGGCCCGACTCCCGCTCAGGCCCCGTCGGCGGCCCGGCGG
>JAJAZN010000014.1 GCA_026785685.1 Thermoleophilia bacterium | reverse complement strand
TGGATAATACACACACCCAACCCACATCAATATTCCCCACATCTACGATAACCTCGTGGGGTGTTACGTCACCCCGGCCCACGACGACCGGGTGAAGACGATGTTCCGCCCCGGTCTTGACGTGCCGGTCGGGACACTCACGGTTCCGCAGGGGCCGGCCGAGGTGTCGACTGCGGCCGAGGTGCGGCGCGGCTACCGCGTGCACGGCGTCATCGGCCACAGCGGCGCGCTGCAGACGGCCTCGCGGCTCGCGCGCCGTCATGTCGGCCCCGACGGGACGGTGTACGCGGCCGGCGTCGCGATCCCGCAGCGCGCCGACTTCAACACGCTCGACAACCCGTTCTTCTGGAGCGCCGACGGAGCCGGTTCTCCAGGGGCGGCGGCCGGTGTGCACTTCGTCGTCTTCAACCCGACGAGCGACGATTTCAAGCGCGTCCGCCAGGCGATGGACGGTGTCCTACCGGACGGTACGACGCTCCCGTTCCCGCCCCGGGCCGAGGGGCAGGGCTTCAACAGCATCCTCCGGACTACGCGTCGCCAGAACTTCCTCGTCCCGCCGCGCGCCCACCGCTCCTTCCCCCTCTCGGAGATCCAGGCCTGAGCGTGTGCCGCGGCCCTCGCGCGGGGGTACGATTCGCGGCACGGCCGAAGTGGCGGAATTGGTAGACGCACCGGACTCAAAATCCGGCGCCTGAAAGGGCGTGGGGGTTCGATTCCCCCCTTCGGCATGGCTGATCTCGGGACTCCGTTCAGGTTCCGTTCATGACATCGCGGGCGAGGATCCGTACGCTGCGTGCCCGTGGCCGAGGTTCTTGCAGTCGATGCCGTTGGTGTGACGAAGCGCTACGGCGATCTCGTCGCGGTGAACGGCATCTCCATCCAGGTCGAGCAGGGTGAGGTGTATGGCGTGCTCGGACCGAACGGCGCCGGTAAGACGACGTTCATGCGGATGTTGTTCGGGCTGATCCGCCCCGACGCGGGCGAGATCCGGTTGTTCGGCCGCACCTGGGAGAAGGACGGGACGCGGGTGCTGGATGATGTCGCCGGGTTCGTGGAGACACCGCGCTTCTATCCCTATCTGACCGGCCGTGAGAACCTCGTGGGCCTTGCTCGTCTCGACGGTGGCGGTTCGGCGAACCGGATCGACGACGTGCTCGACATCGTCGATCTCGCGGCTCGGGCAGACGACAAGACTCGGGAGTATTCCTACGGCATGAGGCAGCGGCTCGGCGTCGCCGCTAGCCTGATCCGGCATCCGCGCCTGCTCGTCGTGGACGAGCCTGCGAACGGCCTCGACCCGGCTGGGATCAGGGATATGCGCGCGTTGATCAAGCGGCTCGCCGACTCGGGGCTGACCGTCCTGCTCTCCTCGCATGACATGATCGAGGTCGAAGAGATCTGTGACAACGTGACGATCATGCGCAAGGGAGACGTCGTCTTCCACGGCAGCATCGCGGAGTTGCGGGAGCAGGCGCCCGAGCAGGGGCATCGGGTCTCGACCGACGACGACGAGCGGGCGATTGCGATCGGGCGTGACTTCGAGCAGCTCGTGGTCGGCCGCGTCGACGAGGGTGGCCTCTCGGTTGTCGGCGCGCAGGACGAGGTCGATCGGCTGGTGAAGACATTCGTCGATCAGGGTCTCGCCCTTCGCGCGCTCGAAAACACGGAAACCCCGCTGCAGACCCTCTTCTTCATGTTGACCGAACGTGACCACCACGATTCCGAGCTCGCAGCTGCGGTGGGCGGCTGAGATGAGCGCGAGCGAAATTGTACCGGCCCTTGTGGCTGCCGGGTCGCGTGCCCGGAGGCCGGGTCTTGGCAGCGCTTTCGGCTGGGAGCTGAGCAAGCTGTGGAAGCAAAAGCGCGCCAAGATCACGCTTGCGTTCGCCGCAGTCGCGCCCGTGCTGATCGTGCTGATCGTGAAGAGTCAGCAGCGGCCACCGAAGGACTCGCTGTTCGGCCGCTTCATCCACGAGAGCGGGTGGTCTGTGCCGTTGCTGATCCTCGGGTTCGCCGCGCAATGGGTGCTGCCGCTGCTGACCGCCCTCGTCGCGGGAGATATCTTCGCGGGCGAGAATCAGATGGGTACCTGGAAGACGCTGCTCACGCGTTCGGTCAGCCGCACGCAGATCTTCTGGGCGAAGACGATCACCGCCGTATTGTTCGCGCTCGGCGTGCTCCTCTTGCTCTCGGTCAGCACGATCCTGAGCTCGATCATCCTGATTGGTCACCAACCGCTCGTGGGGCTGACAGGCCAGGTTATTCCCTCGTACACGGCGGCTTTGCTCGTCAGTGCGAGCTGGGCGACCGCGATCCCGCCGCTCCTCGCGTTCACGTGCCTTGCGATCCTGCTTTCGGTGCTGAGCGGGAACCCGTCGTTTGCGATCGCGGGGCCGGTCGTGATCGGCATGGTGATGCAGTTGGGCGGATCGCTCGGCGGCGTTGAGGCGCTGCGGCCGTTCCTGCTGACGACTCCTTTCGAGGCCTGGCACGGGCTGATCGTTCAGGATCGCTTCTACGGGCCGCTCGAATACGGCTTGATCGGCTCCATGGTCTGGTGCGTCGGTTCGTTGACCTGGGCGTACGTTGCGATTCGGCGCCGTGACGTGACCGGAGGATGACATGAGAAGGCTCAAGAGCGTCTCCCTGCGACGGCTCGTCCCGTGGGTCATCGCGACGACGGTTCTGGTCGTCGGCGCGGGTGCTTTGGTATCGACCTCGCAGTCCTCCGTCACCAGGCCGCGGCTGGAGCGGGACCTGTCGCAAACGTTCGCGAACCGCTACGTGGCGCAAGCCAAGCTGCTCGGCCACAGCGGCGTCACGGTGGAGGGAATGCGACCGAGAACGCAGTGCTACAAGGGTGTCCCGAACGTGAATGACCAGGGTTCGGGAGCGGGGGTCTGGCTCTGCTACATGAAATGGTACGACTCGAATGTCGACGAGACATTGATGCCCGGCAAGTTCGAACTGAACGTGCACAGCAACAGCTGTTACACGGCCACCGGCCCATCGAAATTGGTCGGCCTGCTCACGATCACCGACAAGAACGACAAAGACGTGATCAACCCCGTTTCCGAGTTCGACGGCTGCTTCGACCCCCACGGCCTCGACACGCCGACCGGGAACCTCGACCTCGTGCCGACGAAGACGTCGCCTACGGGCCTAGCCTCGATCGCGATCGCCGCGGCAACGCTCCACCCCGACGGGAACAGCATCGTCCGCCCGACAATCACCTGCTCGCCCGGCCAGGAGGGCTGCGGCGGCACCATAGTCGCAACGGTCGGCGGCACGCCCATCGATACCGTTACGTACGTGCTCTCGCCCGACTCGAAGGGACGCCTCGTCATCACGATCCCGAAGGACACATCCGGCGGCGAGATCGTGCTCAGCGTCACGCCCGTGATTGGCAAAGCCGCGACGCCGAAGGTCACGCTCGCAATCAAGTAGGCGTAGGCCCGGCGTTCCGTGACGCCCAGATCCGGCGCCTGAAAGGGCGTGGGGTTCGATTCTCCCTTCGGCCTCGCTGGATCAACGTGGCTTGCGAACTCTCCGGAGACATTCCTGCTGCGGCGGCAGCCATGAACTACAGACACGTCGTCCTTTGGACTTTGCAACTGCCGTCGAGTGTCCTAGACTTGCGCGATTCGGTGAGGAAATGACCGGTTCGCGTCTGAAGGCGAATCGGCGTCGGTAAATCAATGGAGGAGGAACGAGCTTGTCGATCAAAACGAAGAGCCTTGCGCTCGTCGGTCTGTTCATCGCTCTGCTCGCGCTCGTCGCGGCGGGTTGCGGTGGGAGCGACGGGGGCGGCGCGCCCGAGGCGCTGCCGTCATCATCCTGTACGGCGATCGAGTACGAGGGCGACGGCGACCCTGACTACCTCTTGGTCTCCGATTTTCCGCTTCAGGGTGCCGCGCGCTCCCAGACGCTGCAGATCAACGACGCGATCCGAGCCCAGTTAAAGGCGATCAACTACAAGGCCGGCGACTACAACATCGGCTTCCAGGCGTGCGATGACGCCACGGCTCAGGCAGGCAAGTGGGACTCGGGCAAGTGCAGCCAGAATGCGAACGCCTACGCCGCGAACGACAAGGTGATCGGCATCATCGGCACCTTCAACTCGGGCTGCGCCGGGATCATCATCCCGGTCGTCAACCAGGCGCCGGACGGCGGCATCGCGATGATCTCGCCGGCCAACACCTACGTCTGCCTGACGCAGGGTGGCCCTGGCTGTGACACGACCGAGCCGGGCAAGTACTACCCGTCGGGAACGCGGAACTACGCCCGCGTGGCCGCGCCGGACTCCTACCAGGGTGCGGCGAATGCCGAGTTCGCGCAGGCACAGGGCGTCAAGAGCGTCTACATCCTGAACGACAAGGAGGCCTACGGTCTCGGCATCGCCACGAACTTCCGCGGTGCTGCCGAGTCGGTCGGGATCAAGATCGCCGGCTTCGAGGCCTACGACCCGAAGGCATCGTCGTACGAGGCGCTGTACAAGAAGATCGAGGCCACCGGTGCCGATGCCGTCTTCCTCGGCGGACTCATCTGCGAGAACGGCGCGCAGCTGATCAAGGACAAGGTCGCAGTGCTCGGGCCGAACGACGGCGACGTGAAGTTGTTGACTCCTGACGGCTTCACGCTCCAGCAGACGATTGACGACGCCGGCGCAGCCTCGAGGAACATGTTCATGTCCGTCGTCGGCCAGCCGATCGACTCGTTCAAGGGCAAGGCAGAAGAGTTCATCACGAAGTTCAAGGCCGACTATACGAACGGCAGGCCGGTCGATCCGTACGCGATCTACGGGGCCCAGTCCGCAGAGGTCATGCTTTCGTCGATCGCCGCGTCGGACGGCTCGCGGAGTGACGTGATCAAGCAGATGTTCGCGTACCAGAACGACAACAGCCTGCTCGGCGGGATCAGCTTCAACGCCGACGGCGACATCGTCGGTGACGACGCGTACGGCATCACGATCTACCGGGGCGAGGATACGCTCGTGACCGAGACCGTGATCAGCCCGAAGCAGAGCACTGTCGACGCAGCACTCGGGAAGTAGCCGCCTCCAGGCGGATGATCCGTCGGATGTGGCGGGAGGGCGCTATTGCTCTTCCGCCACATCCGGTCTAGAGTCGCCCCTCGATGAGTAATGCCCTTGGGAAGCTACGGTCGGCGAGCGTCACCGACCTGATCGGCCTGTCGCTCGTCGGCCTGGTTCTCGTCTGGCTCGCGATCAACTTCGTCAAGGAGCCGGCCGACTTCATCAACATCGCTCTGATCGGGCTGACGAACGGAACCATCTTCGGCATCGTCGCCCTCGGGTATACGCTCGTCTACGGCATCCTGCAACTGATCAACTTCGCGCACGGCGACGTGTTCGCGCTCTCCGGCCTCGTCGCGAGCACCGTCATCGTGAGCGTCCTCGGGCTCGACGAGGGTGCGAGTGTGATGTTCATCATCGTCGGCCTTGCGTTCACGCTCGTCGTGATCATGGGCGGGTTCGCGCTCTTCAACGCATCGATCGAGCGGGTTGCCTACAAGCCGCTGCGGAGCGCTCCGCGCCTCGCGCCGCTGATCACCGCGATCGGCGTCTCCTTCATCGTTCAGAACATCGCGCTCGCCATCTACGGCGTGAACTACCAGACGGTGCCGAACTTCATCCCGCGCACGGATGTGATCTCGATCGGCTCGATCAGTTACTCGTGGAGCAAGGCCTCGGTCCTGATCATCGTGATTCCGCTGCTTCTCGTCCTGTCGTGGTTCGTGAGCTCGACGAAGCAAGGGAAGGCGATGAGGGCCGTCGCCCAGGACACGGAGGCCTCAGCGATGATGGGTATCGACGTGAACCGGACGATCTCGGTCACCTTCCTCCTCGCCGGTGCGCTGGCAGGCGCGGCAGGGATCATCTACCTGCTCCAGTTCAACATGCGGTACGACACCGGGTTCGAACTCGGGCTGATCGCCTTCACCGCCGCCGTGCTGGGTGGGATCGGGAACCTAACGGGGGCCGTGGTCGGCGCACTCATCATCGGGTTCATCCAGGCGTTCAACGAAGGGCTCGGCTGGTTCGCTCCGGGCAGCGACTGGACGCGCACGATGGTCTTCGGGATCCTGATCCTGATCCTCGTCTTCCGCCCCGAGGGCATCCTCGGCGAGCAGACGCCAGAGGGCGCATGACCGCCCTCGGCACACGTGCGCGCTCGGCCGCGGGAAACCGCAACACGGTCGTCGTCGCATCGCTCATCGTGCTCGCCGTGCTCTACCCGACGATCGTCGACTCACTCCAGTCATTGCCTCTGATCGGCGACTTCGTCCCCAGCACGGATTCCATGGTCGTGATGGTCGTCTTCTCGACGATGGCGATCGGCCTGAACATGGTCGTCGGCTACGCGGGCCTGCTCGATCTCGGCTATGTCGCCTTCTACGCTGTCGGCGCGTACACCGCCGGTTGGTTCGCCTCGCAGCAGTTCGATCAATGGTCGTTCCAGTTCGGAGCTGTCGGAATTGCCGACGGCCTCCCGGGCATCCATATCTCGATGTGGTTCGTTCTTCTCGTCGCAGGTCTCCTGACGATGTTCGCCGGCATCGTGATCGGCCTCCCGACACTGCGGCTCCTCGGTGACTACCTCGCCATCGTCACGCTCGGTTTCGGAGAGATCGTCCCCCAGTTCGTCCGCAACGCCGACAATCTCGGCGGCTTCGACCTCACTCACGGCACGTTTGGTATCTCACCGATCGACTCGCTCGGATTCGGTGCGATCGGTGCAGCGATCGGCCTGCCCGAGAGCTTCCGTCAATCGTCGCAGCGGGCCGAGTGGTACTTCTGGATCGCCGTCCTGATCCTTCTGATCACAATCTTCTGCAGCGTCAGGCTGCGCGACTCTCGTCTCGGGCGCGCCTGGATTGCGATTCGCGAGGACGAGACCGCGGCCGCCGCGATGGGCATTCCCCTCATGCGGACGAAGACCTGGGCGTACGCGCTCGGCGCATTCTTCGGTGGTGTCGCCGGTGCGTTCTACGCAAGCTTCAAGGGCGGCGCGTTCCCCGCGGACTTCTACTTCAACATCTCGGTGTTCCTGCTCTGCATGGTCATTCTCGGAGGCATAGGCAGCGTCTGGGGCGTGCTCCTCGGCGGCATGATCCTCGGCTACCTCAATGTCGAAGGCCTCGCCACGATCGGATCCAAGATCCAGCAGTCCGGCATCCCCAAGCTCGACGGGTTCGACCCGACGAAGTACCAGTTCGGGATCTACGGGATCATCATCGTCCTGATGATGCTGTTCCGTCCGACCGGGTTGATCCCAGAACGCCGGCACAAGATCGAGATGGTCGAAGGAGTCCACGACACGCCGTTCTACGACGTGCAGCACGAGGGCACGTTGACCGACAGAGACCCGTCCGATGACTGACAACCTGATCGAGGTCGTGAAGCTGCGCAAGGAGTTCGGCGGCCTCGTTGCGACGAACGACGTCGACTTCACGATTCCCCGCGGCTCGATCGTCTCACTGATCGGCCCGAACGGGGCCGGCAAGACGACGTTCTTCAACCAGATCACCGGCGTGTACGTGCCGACGTCGGGATCCGTGATCTTCGACGGCGTCGAGGTGGTCGGCAAGCCGCCGCACGCGATCACGGCGCTCGGGATCGGCCGCACGTTTCAGAACATCCGCCTCTTCGCCCAGATGACAGCGCTCGAGAACGTGATGGTCGGCATGCATTGTCGGCTCGGCAGCGGCATCCTCGGCTCGATCTTCCGCACTCCCGGGGTGCGACGCGAAGAGGCTGCGGCGCGAGAGAAGGCCCGCGAGCTCCTCGTCTACAGCGGGCTCCCGAAGCGCCACGAGGAGCAGGCCGGATCGCTGCCGTACGGCGATCAGCGTCGGCTCGAGGTCGCCCGCGCGCTCGCGACTGATCCCAAGCTGCTCCTCCTCGACGAGCCAACGGCCGGAATGAACCCCCAGGAGTCGGCCGACTTCACCGCGTTTGTCCGTCGGGTGCGCGACGAGAAGGGGCTTACCGTGCTTCTGATCGAGCACGACATGAAGGTCGTGATGGGCGTCTCCGAACGCTGCACGGTGCTCGAGTACGGCGAGAAGATCGCCGAGGGGACGCCCGCCGAAGTGCAGGCCAATGAACGTGTGATCGAGGCCTATCTCGGCAAGGGGGCGACCGGATGAGCACACCCGGCGCAAACGTTCTCGAGCTGAACGACATCCACACGTACTACGGCGCGATTCACGCGCTCAAGGGCGTCTCGCTCCGCGTCGGCGCGGGCGAGATCGTGACCTTGATCGGCGCAAACGGTGCCGGCAAGTCGACGACGCTCCGCTCGATCAACGGCCTCAACCACCCGAAGCAGGGGACGATCACATTCCAGGGCGAGGACATCACAAACGCCTCCCCGCACACGATCGTGAAGAACGGCATTGCGCAGAGCCCCGAAGGGCGACGCCTGTTTCCCCGCATGTCCGTGACCGAGAACCTCGAGATGGGTGCGTTCCAGCGCACCGACAGGGAGAACTTCAACGGCGACATGGATCGGGTCTTCGAGCTCTTCCCGCGTTTGTTCGAGCGGAAAGCACAGAAGGCCGGGACGATGTCCGGTGGCGAGCAGCAGATGTGCGCGATCGGGCGCGCCCTGATGGCTCGACCGAAGCTCCTGCTCCTCGATGAGCCGTCGATGGGTCTTGCCCCGATCTTCGTCGAGAAGATCTTCGAGATCGTGATCGAGATCAATCAGCAGGGAACGCCGGTGCTGCTCGTCGAGCAGAACGCCTTGATGGCACTCGACATCGCGAACCGCGGCTACGTGCTCGAGACCGGCAAAGTTGCGCTCGAGGGGCCTGCAGCAGACCTCAAGGTCAACGAGCGAGTCCGGAAGGCGTACCTGGGCGAAGGGTAGGGCGTCCGGTTCGTAGGAGCCTGCGCCAGGCTTCAGCCTGGCAGCGATCGGGGGTCACG
>JAJAZN010000013.1 GCA_026785685.1 Thermoleophilia bacterium | reverse complement strand
CGGCGTCGACCTCTCCCAGTCCGTCCAGTTCCCCGGCGGGTGGTCGAAGTGACGCCAAGATCTTGGCGTACACCCAGGTGGCCGCGCGAGTCACTGTCGTGACGATTCCTCCAGGCGCAACCATCACGACGACGAGGATGATGCAGCCCCAGATCAGCGCGCTGTACTGCGCCGTGGAAGCGAGTCGATCGTCGAGGTAGACGCCGATGATCGCCCCGATGACAGGCCCGAGGCGCGTTCCCAAGCCACCGAGGATGAGCCACGCGAACAGGTTGATGAGGAGGCCGATGTCGAGAACGCTCGGGGTAATCAGTTGAAACGAGTGGGCATAGATTCCGCCAGCCAACCCGGTCAAGAACGCTGAGAGGGTGAACAGGATCACCCGGTGCTGGAAGAGGCCGATCCCACGTGCCTCCGCGAGGACGCGGCCCTCTCTAAGGGCATCG
The DNA here is from genome assembly GCA_026785685.1 of Thermoleophilia bacterium. GTDB lineage: Bacteria > Actinomycetota > Thermoleophilia > Gaiellales > Gaiellaceae > Gaiella. The sequence goes on along the minus strand of JAJAZN010000013.1, from coordinate 2,874 downwards.
AGTGCCGCCCCTATCGGTGAGCGCAGCAGGAGCGCGATCACGATGAACGTGAGGACGGCGAGCGTCGCGGCGAGATACCAGGTGACGTTGAGATAGTTCCAGGAGCCGAATCCGAGGGCGTCGATTCCGAACAGCCCGGCTGTGCCTCCGGTGGTGCCTACCCAGAGTGCCGGGAGGAGTGCCGCTAGCGCGAGTTGGAACGCGAGGGTGAAGATGACCATGTAAGGCCCGAACAGTCGCAGCGAGGGGGCGCCGATGAGGAGGCCAGCGAGTCCTGCGATGATGGCTCCGAACCAGATGTCGACCCAGGGCGACAGGCCCCAATGGATGTTCGAGAGGGCGGCGGCGTAGGCGCCGATGGCGAAGAACGCCATCTGCCCAAACGTGATTACGCCGGCGTACCCGAACACGAGGTTCCAGGCCATCAGGACGATTGCGTACATCGCCATGAGGGTGACAAGGCCAAGCACGTAGTCGCCGGTCAGCCTCGGCATGATCAGCAGGACGCCGATCATCGCGACTGCCGCGAGCCCTTTGATCAGCGTTCCAGCGGATGCAAGCCATGATGGGGGTTCCCTTCTACTCATCCGGGCCCCGCCTCATTGTCTGCTCGGATCGAAGGTCAGCTTGCCGGCGATTCCTTCGGGGCGTATGAGCAGAAACAGCATCAGCCCGCCGAAGAGGATGGGGAAGACCCACTGTCCTCCGAGCCAGAAGCTGATCGCGGATTGGCTCATCCCGACGATGTAGGCAGCGATGATCGTGCCTCCGAAGCTGCCGAGACCACCGATCACAGTGCAAATGAGCGCGAACAGAAGCGCGGTAAACCCGCTGCTCGGGGAGACGAAGTAGATCGACCCGAGGATCGAGCCCGAGAGGCCAGCAAGGCCGCTGCTGATGGCAACGACGAACGCGAAGACGAATCCAGTGTTGATACCGGTGATCTCGGCGCCCTCACGGTTGTTCGCAACTGCCCGCACCTGCATACCGAGCGGCGACTTCGCGAGAAAGACGGCGAGCACGAGAAGTACGGCGAGCGCGAATCCGATGCTGAGAATGCCCTCTCTCGTCGCCACGAGGCCGCCGGGGAGCTTGACGGTGCCTCCGATGATCGATGGAAGCTGGATGTCGCGGGGCGACCTCAGCGTGAACCACGCCTGGAGCGCGATGGCGATTCCAACGCCGGCCTGGAGTGTCGAGTTTTCCCAACCGCTCTTGCGAAGGAGCGGTCGGTAGAACGCGAAATACAGCGCTGTTCCAACGACCGCGACGGTTGTGAACGAGACGAGAAGACCGAGGAAGGCCGGGAGATCGTGCGACGCGACGATCCAGAAGGTCATGAAGCCACCGAGCGTGAAGAGGGCCCCGTAGGCAAGGTTGAGGAAGCCGAGGCCACCCCAGGTAAGGGTCAGGCCCGCGCTCATCAACGAGTAGGCCGAACCGAGGATGGCCGCGGTGTAGATTACCTGGACGAGGTCGGCGCTCACGCTAGTTCGGCCGTCTCGAAGGTTGCGCCGAGGTAGGTGGCGAGGAGGCTCGAGTCCTCGAGCAACGCTTCCGTCGGTAGGTGAGCTGCAATCGCACCACGATCGAGGAGATACACATCGCTCGCGAGTCCACGAAGGCGGGCAGGGTTCTCTTCGACGATGAGAATGGTGATACCGGAGGCGGACAGCTCCTTGATCTGGCGGTAGACGTTGTCGACCATCAGCGGTGAGAGTCCGAGCGACGGTTCGTCAATGAGCAGGGTGTGTGCACCGAGAAGCAAGCTTCGGGCGATGGCGAGCATCCGCTTCTCACCGCCACTCAGCGAGCGGGCGTACTGGCTCCGGCGCTCCTCGAGACGAGGGAAGATCTCGTATAGTCCCTCGATCCGAGCCATCCGCGCGCGGCGGCGCTGTCGGCGGAGCGGGATGATGAGATGCTCCTCGACGGTCAGGTCGCCGAACAACAGGTCGCCTTGCGGCACGTGGACGAGGCCGCGCTGGACGAGACGTCGCGCTGACCACCCGGAGATATTCTCCCCGCGCAGCCTGACCGTACCGCTCCAGGGTCGATGCAATCCTCCCGCGGTGCGCAGAAGAGTCGTCTTACCGTGCCCGTTCGGTCCTATGAGACCGACGCACTGCCCTCTATCGACGCTGAGGCTTACAGATCGGAGGATTTCGGTCTTCCCGTACCCGGTCGTAAGGGCATCGATCTCGAGTTCGGCGCGTGACGCCGGAGCCTCGACGGTCACGTCGCGGGCTCTGCGGTATTCGGATCGCCGAGCCATGTGTCTCTGACTCGCTTGTCGTGAATGATCTCGTTGGGTGTTCCCTCGGCAAGGACACGACCTTCATGCAGGACAACCATACGGTCCGCGAGTGCGGTGATGAAGCTCATGACGTGATCGACGAGAACGATCGTGATGCCGCGGCCCTTCAGCACCCGGACGATTCCCGCCATATCCTCGACCTCCGCGGGGGAAAGGCCACCGGCGGGCTCGTCAAGGAGCAGGAGCTCCGGCTCTGGCGCGAGTGCCATCGCCAACATCAACTTCTTCTCGGAATATACCCCGAGCTCATCGGCCTTGACGTTGTCCATGCCGGCAAGCCCGACGAGTGAAAGAGTATCGGTTGCGCGCGATCTCGCCGATGCCGTGATTCGCAAGGGAGGGAGTCGCCGCGTGGCCACACCGTACTCGGCGGCCAGTACGACGTTCTCGAGAACCTTGCGACTCGAGATAACCCGCGTCTTCTGAAACGTCCGACCCAGCCCGAGGCGGCGGATCGCCATTGGCGACATCCGATCGATCCGGCGTCCGTTGAACGACACGTTCCCCTGATCCAACCTGGTCTGTCCTCCGACCGCGTTCAGCAGAGTGGTGGGGGG
>JAJAZN010000012.1 GCA_026785685.1 Thermoleophilia bacterium | reverse complement strand
CCTCGTGAGAATCGAGCGTCGCCGCTTCACGTCGTAGAACCGGACCGCCCGCCTTCTGAAGGGTTCGGTGGAGTAGCATCGGAGGCAATGTCGAACGCGGACCCGTCTCTCGACCAGCTCCGGGCGGGCGTTCTCGCAGAGATCGACCCCGACATCGCCGCTCTGCTCGAGCAGGAGCTCACTCGCCAGCGTCATCAGATCGAGCTGATCGCGTCGGAGAACTTCACCTGGCCGTCCGTGCTCGAGGCCGTCGGCTCCGTGCCGACGAACAAGTACGCCGAGGGCTACCCGGGCAAGCGCTACTACGGCGGCTGCGAAGTGGTCGATCAGATCGAGCAGCTGGCGATCGACCGCGCGAAGTCTCTGTTCGGTGCGGAGCATGTCAACGTGCAGCCGCACGCAGGCGCCCAGGCGAACATGGCCGTGTACCTCGGACTGATGAAACCGGGGGAGACCGTGCTCTCGCTGCGCCTCGACCACGGCGGCCATCTGACCCATGGGCTCAGCGTCAATTTCTCGGGCCGCCTCTACACGATTGCGCACTACGGCGTCTCCCGCGAGACGAGCCTCGTGGACTACGACGACGTGCTCGCCCTCGCGAAGGAGCACCGGCCCAAGATGATCGTGTGTGGCGGTTCCGCCTATCCCCGCACCGTCGAGACGTGGGAGTTCCGCAAGATCGCGGACGAGGTGGGCGCCCTCCTCTGGTGCGACATGGCGCACTTCTCCGGGCTCGTCGCCGCCGGCTTGCATCCGAATCCCGTTGCCGACTGTGACGTCGTCACCTCGACGACGCACAAGACGCTTGCCGGACCACGAGCGGGGTTCATCATGTGCCGCGAAGAGCACGCAACGGCGATCGACCGCGCTATCTTTCCCGGCCTCCAGGGCGGCCCGCTCGAGCACGCGATCGCCGCCAAGGCGACGTGCTTCAAGATCGCGGCCTCGCCGGCATTCCGCGAGTACCAGACCCAGGTTCGTGCCAACGCCGATGCGCTTGCAGTCGAGATCATCGCTGGAGGGCTCGAGGTTCTGACCGGTGGCACGGATACGCACCTGCTGCAACTCGATCTCCGTCGGACGGAGTGGACCGGGAAGGACGCGGAGGAGCGACTGCACGCCGCGAAGCTGACGACGAACCGCAACACCGTGCCTTTTGACGAACGCCCGCCGACCGTGGCGTCTGGCGTTCGGATCGGGACACCTGCGGCGACGATGCGTGGCTTCGACGAGGACGACTTCCGTGAGGTCGGTCGGATCATCGTGGGCGCTCTCGCCGACGGAGCAGATGTCGAATCGCTTGCCGAGCGGAGCGTTGCGATCTGCGAGAGGCGGCCACTATATCCGGGGTTCCGCGGCTACACGAGCTACGTGACGTGACCACGGGCGTCGTCGTCGAGGTCGACCACCCGCTCGTCCGGCACCAGCTCGGGCTCCTGCGGGATGTGACCACGCCGACCCAGATGTTCCGCCAGCTCGTCAACGAGCTGACGCTGCTGCTGACGTATGAAGCCACGAAGACGCTCGCCGACGAGGCCGTCGAGATCGAGACGCCGCTCGAGCGGATGGGAGCGCGGCGGATCTCCGGCAAGAAGGTCGCCGTCTGCCCGATCCTGCGCGCGGGCGTCGGAATGCTCGACGGGGTGCTCTCGCTGATTCCCGGCGCGCGCGTCGGCTTCATCGGCCTCTACCGCGACGAGGAGACGCTGCAGCCGGTCGAGTACTACGTGAAGCTGCCGAACGACATCGCCGACAGGGACGTGCTGCTGCTCGATCCGATGCTTGCGACCGGCAACTCCACCGCGGCCGCCGTCGTCACAGTGAAGGAGGCGGGTGCGACGTCCATCCGCCTGATCGCCCTCATCGCCACGCCGGAGGGGATCGCACGAATCCACGCCGAGCATCCGGACGTGGCCATCGTCGTCGCCTCGATCGACCGGGGATTGAACGAGAAGGGCTACATCGTTCCGGGACTCGGCGATGCAGGCGACAGGCTCTACGGCACGAAGTAGCTGACGTGGACGCGCTTCGGGCCGATCCGCAGGTCCTCTACGGCGCCGCGATCGCTCTGCTGATCGTCGTCCTGCTCACGCCCGCGGTCGGCGGGATGGCCCGCCTCCTCGGCGTCGTCGACAACCCCGGTGAGCGACGACTCAACCGACGGCCGATTCCGCGACTCGGCGGGCTTGCGATCTTCATGGGGATCCTCGTACCGTCCCTCGCCTTTCTCGACCTGTCGAGCGAGATGCGGGGGGTCTTGCTCGGCGCGGCAGTCGCCTGCGTCGTCGGTGCGATCGACGACTTCCGAGGGGTCGCGCCGCTACCGAAACTCGCCGGCCAGGTGCTGGCTGCCGCGATCCCGACGGCCTTCGGCGTCTGGATCGACCACTTCACGCTGCCGTTCCTCGGCGCTGTCGACCTACCCCCGTGGATCGGCGTGTCGATCACGATCGTCTGGATCGTGGCGGTGATGAACATGGTCAACTTCCTCGACGGGATGGACGGGCTCGCCTCCGGCGTGTGCGCGATCTCGGGGATCACGTTCGCTGTTCTTGCGCTGTCTCTCGGCAAGGTCGACGCTGCGATCCTCTCCGCGATCGTTGCGGGCGCGTGCATCGGCTTTCTTCGCCACAACTTCTTCCCGGCGCGGATCTTCATGGGCGACTCGGGGGCGCTCGTGCTCGGCTATACGCTCGCTGCCGTCTCGGTCGCGGGGCTGCTCAAGACTGCGTCGACCGTCGTGCTCTTCCTGCCGTTGCTCGTCCTGGCCGTGCCGATCATCGACACGTCATTCGTCGTCTTGAAGCGGATGAAGTACAACCAGCGGATCTCCGAGGCCGACCAGTCGCACCTGCATCACCGCTTCCTGAACATCGGCTTCAGCCAGCGGCGGGCAGCGGTAACGATGTGGGCCTGGACGGCGACGCTCGGGGTGGCGGCGCTCGCCACGCGGTTCATCCCGTTTCGCGAAGGTGGCGAGTGGCACCTGTGGGAGACGGTCGCCGTCGTCGCGATCGCGCTTGCCGCGCTCGGGTTCTCGGTCTACATCATCTATCTCCTCGAGATCGTCAAGCTCGGCAATCCGCGTGTTCGGCGCCGCGTCGCCGAGCGGGAGCGCAACGAGCGCAAGAGCGCATAGAGGTTAACGGGACGCCGGTGGTTGGCTTCAGCCGACCGCCTGGGCTTCCGCCCGCAGCACGAAAGCTGCCAACCGCTCGTTGAACTCCGGGTGCTGCTGCACCGTGTGGCCGTAGCCCGGCAGGACGAGGTGCTCCGCCCCGAGTCGGGCCACGAGGACATCACACACTGCATCGAAGGCAGCGTGATGTGCCCCTGAGACAACGAGCGTGGGGAACGGAGCGGCGGCGAGCTCCTCGAACGGGATCTCCGCTTCCCAGGGGCCGCGCTCGACGATCAGCGTTCGCGCACCCTGCGCGAGTTGGTCACTGAGCGGGGTGGGAGGGACGTAGTCCGAGCCGACATAGGTGAGGAAGCCTCGGAGGAACGCCTCCGGGTCGTCGGTCGGGCCTGTCTGCCACCAGTCGATCCCTTCTCGGGTGAACGTGTCGGCAGCCGGATTCCCCGCAGCGATCCCCGTTGTCGGGGGCTCGATCACGGTGAGCGAGCGCACCCGCCCGGGAACGACCGCCGCAGCGAGCAGCGAGATCAGGCCGCCGTAGGAGTGGCCGACGAGATGCACTCCGGCAGGAAGGCCGGCCGCGAGGAGCGCCGCGTGCTCCTCGAAATCGACGCGCTCGACGTCGGCATGCGGCGGAAATCCGGGGCGCTCGACGATCTCGATCTCGAAGCGCTCGGCGAGGCCTCGCTGCCCGCTCCACGTCGGCCGACCGCCCATCACGCTGCCGTGGACGAAGACGATCCTTGGTCGCTGCGGGAGCATGTGACGAATGGTGTCATTTTTGGCTGAAACAGAGGCGATCAGCTGTCACAAGCAGCCTGATATGCTCCACGCGAATGGTCGCCTCGACGCCCACCAGTCCGCACTCGCTCGCGACCGCCTCAGGACTCCTTCTCGGTACGCTCGGCGCCGCGATGGCGGTCGGTGCGCTCGTCGGTTGGGCCGTCGGCGCGGGAGGGCTCGGCCTTCTGATCGGCGCCGTCGTCGGGATTCCGCTCGCCGTTTTCGTCGTCTACAAGGTGTACTCGTGATCGCCGACCTCTACACGAAGCCGCGCCCGGTGCCGAGCCGGCTCGCACCGATGCTCGCCGGTACGGGGTTGATCCTGCTCGCACTTCCGGTCTTCGCGATCGCCGGCTGGCCGCTGAAGGGCTGGGCGCTCGCCGCCGTGCTCTGGGTCGCCGCACAGGCGCTCGGCTACCTACTGACGCGTCTTCCGCTCGATGAGGGTAACCTCGCCGCCTCAGGAGTGAGGGGCATCGGCATGGGATTCAGAGCATTCATCGTGGGCATACCTCTGGTTGCAGTCACCGTCGCGGACTCTCGTGTTGGTGCAGCTGCCGCGATCCTCTACGTCCTCGCGTACACCCTCGATCTCGCCGTCTCGCTCGTCACCTTCTTCGGCGCCGAGGCGAAGGGCGCTTGATGAAGCGCCTTCTCGCGATCGGCACGACGCTCTTCCTCGCGCTGCCGGCTGTCGCACTCGCCGCAGGCAAAAGCGGCGAGGAGGAGAAGTTCAACCCCGCCTCCGAGTGGACGCTGCATCCGTGGGTCGAGATCAACATCGGCCCGATCGACATGTCGATCAACAAGGCAGTCGCATACCTGATGCTCGGCACCGTCGTCTCGTGCGTGATCGGGATCGTCCTCATGCGCGTCAAGGTCGGCTCCGAGCCCTCGAAGCGCCAGGCGCTCGGTGAAACGATCTACGAGGTCGCCCAGGTGCAGATCGCGGAGCAGGGGCTTCCCACAAAGGCGATCGGCCGCTGGTTCCCCTACGTCGCTTCGCTGATGGTCTTCATCTGGGTCGTCAACATGATCGGCTTCATCCCGCTCCCGCTCTCGGATGAGAAGTGGAAGGTCTTCGGGGTCGAGGTCCCGACGCTCGCGATCTTCGCTGCGACATCAACGCTGTCCGTCACGCTCGCGCTCGCGTTCATGACGTGGATGTTCACCCACATCGAGGGGATTCGCGCGAACGGCGTGATGAAGTACCTCAAGAGCTGGATCCCCGATGTGCCGAAGGCGCTCTACCCGCTAATCATCCCGCTCGAGATCCTCGGCCAGTTCATGCGGCTGATCAGCCTCTCCGTTCGTCTCTACGCCAACATGCTCGCCGGGCACATGTTGATCCTCACGTTCATCGGCCTGATCTTCCTGGTCACCCCGTGGATCTTCCCGTTCTCCGTTCTTCTCGCGTCTGTCTTCTATCTGTTCGAGGTCGTGATCGTCGTTTCGATCCAGGCCTATATCTTCGCTGCCCTGTCTGCCATCTACATCGGCTCGGCCATCGAGCCGGAGCACTAAGGAGGAATCACCGTAATGCTGTCCTCGTTCTTTCTCCTCGCGGAGACCACAGGCGACGTCGCCGACGCTGGTAAGGCGATCGCCCTGGCTCTCGGTATCGGTCTCGGCGCCCGCGGCGCCGGCGGCGGCATAGGGCACATATTCGGCTGGATGATGCAGGCTGTAGGCCGTCCGCCCGAGTTGGGTGGGGGG
>JAJAZN010000011.1 GCA_026785685.1 Thermoleophilia bacterium | reverse complement strand
GCCCGCCGGGGGGCCCCCCCGGCGGCCCCCCCCCCACCCTGGCCCCCCCAGCCCCCCCCCCCCCCCGCCCCCCACCCCCCCCCCCCCACACCCCCCGCCCCCGGGCCCCCCGGGGCCTCCCCCCCCCCCCCCCCCCCCGCGACCGCCTCGCCCACTTCCCGGGCGAGATTCTCCGAATAGAGAACGAGCACGAGCACCGCGACCACGACGCCAAGCACCGCGACGCCGACGAACGCCGCGGTACCGAGCAGCGCCGTCTCACCGCCGTTCGCCTTGAGGAGGAAGAGGGCGACGACCGGGAAGACGAGGTTCGCGAGCTGGTTCCAGACGCCCGTCAGCGTGACGGCGCGGGTGACGTCACTCGTCGAGTAGCCCCAGCCCCGGAGCATCCCGAACGAGCCGGCCATCCCGACGGCTGCACCTCCCGGCGCGACGATCGAGAGCGCGGTCGACGCCTGGGTCATCTCGAGCGACTGCCGGAAGCCGAGGCCGGGCTGGGCGATCATCCACGGAGGAGCGAACGTGGCGAGGTTCAGCGCCGTCGCACAAGAGAGAACAGCGATCCACTCCCAGCTGAGTGTCGCGACGGCGTCCCACACGTCGCGGTAGTCGGCGATCTTCGGTAGGACGACGGCGAAGGTGACAACGACGATCGCGATGCTGGCACCTGCAAATGCGTACCGCTTCCACCCGGCCCGCTGCTTCTTGCGGAACTCGGGTGGCTCATCGGGCGTGTCGACGCTGCTCACGGCGTCACGGTAGTCATTCGCCTCCGACGCCGCTGATATCGTCGAGCGCCATGGAGATGATGGGAAACGAGACGATGATCTGGGAGGGTCACCCCACCTGGCGCGCGATGCTGTCCTTCCACGTCAAGTGGTTCGCGGCAACGCTCGTCCTGTTCGGATTGCTCCTCCTCGTCAGGGCGATCGGCGTCGACCTCTCGTACGCCTTGATCGGGGCGATCCTCCTCGTCGGCCTCGGCGTCACTATCGTGGTCGGCTGGCTGCAGCGCTTCTTCACGCAGTACACGATCACGACCAAGCGCCTCAACATCCGCAGTGGGATCCTCTCGAAGACCGAGAGCAGCACAAACGTCGATCGCATCCAGAACATTACGGTCAAGCAATCGCCCGTCGATCGGATCATGAAAGTCGGCTCGATCGACTTCGACACCGCCGGCGACAACGCTGGAGATCGGTTCAGCTTCATCGGTGTCAACGACCCGCAGGATCTTCGCGAGCGCATCATGCACGCCCGCGACGACGAGAAGGCCTCAGGTCGACACGACGCCCAGGGCGGGCTCGCCTAGCCATCTATCCTTCGAAGGTGCGAAATGCCTTCACGCTGATACTCCTCACGGCGGTCTGCCTCGGTGCAGCCACGGTCAAGGCCGCCTCATCCCCGACGCCCACGTCGAGGGTGACCGTCATTGGCGACTCGATCGCCACAGCGATCGCGCTCGAACCGGTCGCCCGACGCATCCTCGACCGCGGGATCGACCTCGACCTCCAGGTCACGCCCTGCCGGCGGCTCGCGGGTGAGAGTTGCCCCTACGAGGGGACGCGGCCACCGACGCTGATCGAGCTTCTCCGGTCGCTTCGCCGGGGGCCGACCGTGGTCGTCGCGACCGGGTACAACGACTACGAAAGTACGTTCGCGTCCACGATCGCGACAACGCTCACAGCCCTTCGCAACGCCGGCGTCGAGAACGTCCTCTGGCTCACGCTTCGTGCGGAACGTCAGTCGTATCTCAACATGAACGACCTGATCCTGGAAGCCTCGAAGCGTGAGTCGCGGCTGACCGTGGTCGACTGGAACCTCTACTCGAGAAGTCATCCGGACTGGTTCCAGCCCGACGGCCTGCACCTGCTCCGCGACGGGGCGATTGCGATGGCGACCCTCGTTCACGGGAAGCTGAACGACCTCGGGCTCGTCGCTACCCCCACCCGGCGCGTGCTCGCTATCGCGACGACGCGGCTCCCGGCCGGTCACATCGGGGATCGCTACATCGTTCGTCTGCGTACGACCGGCGGCACCGCACCGATCCGCTGGGTGCGGGTGCAGGGGGTGATTCCGGCTGGGCTGGCGCTGAAGCGGGGCGGCGTGCTCTCGGGTACTCCCCGCGTGGTCGGAAAGCGGTCACTCCTCTTACGCGCCACCGATACCGCCGGCGGGTCGGTGGCGCGCCGATTCACGATGACCGTCACGCCGTGACCTGACGGTCGAAGCCGCGAGATGATTGATTTCGAATCGGCGCACTCGCGGCTCGGGGCCCGAACACATCGCATCGGTTCACGCGCTCCCCGACAAGCACGCCAATTCGAAATCAATCATCTAGAATCGCACGATGCCACTCGCGATCAGCTTCCTCTTCATCCTCCCGTTCATCATCATCGGGGTGCTCCTGCTCGCGATGGGAGTGCTCTACCTGCTCGCGCGCATCCAGAACGGCCGCTACCTGCGCCCGATCGTGACGCTGCTCTCGAAGATCCCGTTCATGCGACGGTGGTTCCAGAAGATGTCGGTCGCTGCGTACGAGCGTTCGAACCCCGAGCTCGCGGGCGCGATCAAGAAGATGCAGACGTTCGGTGAGATCAAGACGCCCGAGCAGGCGCAGCGGGCGCTTGCGGTCATGACACCCGCAGAGCGCAAGGCGTACGTGGCGATGGTCGGCGAGCAGGGCGCCATGCCCGAGCCGGTCAATCGCGACCAGCGCCGTCGCCAGGAGCGCGGCGCGCAGGGGATGATCGTGCAGCAGCGCCCAGGCTCGACCGGCCGTAAGGGGAAGAAGCGCTAAGAAGAGCGCGGACAGAGGCTTCAGCCCTTCCCGCAGCCCCATCCGAAAACCCAGGGCAAGAGGCTGAAGCCTCTGTCCGCTAAACCCGTCGAGGAGGCTTCAGCCTCCTCTGGTTGTCACCGGTGCCGGTAAACGATCCGCCCGCGGTTGAGATCGTACGGCGAGAGCTCAACCTTGATCCGGTCGCCAGGATTGATCCGGATCCGGTAGCGGCGCATCTTGCCTGCGGTGTAGGCGATGATCTCGTGCCCGTTGTCGAGCACGACGCGGAACATGCCGCTTGGATAGGCCTCGAGAACCTCGCCTTCCATCTCGATCTTCTCCTCACCCATAAGCCGCACCTCCTCGGGCGAGTCGGGCGCGGGGCCTTCTTTTGCCCCGCGCCGTGCTCGCGGATCTCGTCCTAGAGAGCGACGACGTTCGTCGCCTCCGGGCCTTTTTCACCCTCGCGGGCGTCGTACTCGACCTTCGCGTTCTCGGCGAGGGTCTTGAACCCCTCACCGGCGATGTTGCTGTGATGGACGAAGAGATCCTTGCCTCCCTCGTCCGGCGCGATGAAGCCGTAGCCCTTCGCATCGTTGAACCACTTCACGGTTCCCGTTGCCATGAATCAAACACCTCCTCTCACCCAATGTCGAACGGGTGAAGGAAGCATCGTGTGACCTCCGGAACCGCGCTCTGATTTCGCGCCAAAGGGTACCCAATCGCGATCGCTGCTGGTCGCTTTGTCGGGCGCAGATTCGTATCATCGGTTCCTCGTGACCGCGCAGATGGATCCGAGCTGGCTGGAGGCGGTCGGTGACGAGCTCGAGACTCCCGGCATGCAGAGCCTGCGTGGGTTCCTTCGCGCGGAGGTGGAAGCGAGACGCGGGTTCTATCCCCCTGCGCCGCTCGTCTTCAACGCCCTTCGGCTGACGCCGCTCCCGAGCGTGCGCGTCGTGATCCTCGGCCAGGATCCCTACCACGGCCTCGGTCAGGCGATGGGGCTTTCGTTTTCCGTTCCCCCCGGAATCGCTCAGCCGCCGTCGCTGCGGAACATCTTCGGCGAGCTCTCGAGTGACCTCGGGCTCACAAGGCCGACGACGGGTGATCTCACGCCCTGGGCCGAGCGCGGCGTGCTGCTCCTGAACAGCGTTCTCACCGTTGCACCGCGCTCACCCGCTTCGCACGCCGGGAAGGGCTGGGAGCGATTCACCGATCGCGTCATCGCCGAACTGTCCGCCCGCCGCGAAGGGATCGTCTTTCTCCTCTGGGGGCGCTACGCGCAACAGAAGGGATCGATCGTCGACACGACGCGACACCACGTTCTCACGGGCGCGCACCCATCCCCGTTCTCGGCGAACAACGGCTTCTTCGGCTGCCGGCACTTCTCGCGCGCGAACGCCCTGCTGGCAGCAGGCGGGCTTTTGGAGATCGACTGGCAACTCGGGAGCTGAGCTCAGCTCCAGGGAAGCGCCGAGCCGGTAAACAAACGACGGGCGATCACTTCACCACGCCTCGCGCGAACGAAGGCGTACGCGTCGTCAAGTACGGGCGGACGCCCGTGGGTGTGCCCATCCGACGCTGCGAGGGCTATCTGGCCCGTGTCGAGCAGGCCCCACACCGTGCGCTCCGCTGTCGGGCCATGTCGCCCGAGAAAGGATGGTGCGTTGGCGCAGAGCAGCCAGCCGCGCTCGACGAGCGGTCGAACGCACTTTGGGTCTTCCGCGACGGCGCGGCAGCGCTCGGGATGGGCAAACACGGGCAAGAGCCCGGCGGCTTCCACAATACGCCCTGCCTCGGTGACGATCTCGATCGAGTCGTCGAGATCGAGCCACGAGCCTGGGAACTCGATCATGACTCCCCTGGTCCCTTCGAGGCGGTACTCCTCCACGTTCTCTGGCGCGACCACCGTTGGGTACACCTCCCAGCCACGGCGCAGATCGAGGCCCCACTTCGCAACCTCTCTCTGCATCACGGGCAAGGCAGTGTCGTACGCGGTATCGCGCTCCGCTGTTCTCGGGAATGTGTCCCACGGGGCATGTGCATGTGGGGTCGCAAAGAGCACCTCCGTCCCCGCCTCGAACGCCATCCGGCAGAGCGCGAGCCCGTCCTCGATTCCCTCTGCCCCGTCGTCGCCCGAAGGGACGACATGGGAGTGAACGTCGACGAAACCGTCCATCGCCCGCGTCAGGAGTCCAGTGAAGCGACGAACTCGCGAATGCGCTCAACCGCCAGCTCGAGGTTCTCGAGCGACGAGGCATACGACACGCGCAGATGGTCAGACGCATGGATCCCGAAGGCGCTTCCCGCGAGCAGCGCGACACCTGCGTCGACGAGCAATCGCTCCGCGACCGCATCGGCGTCGAGCGGAAGCTGTGAGACGTTCGGGAACGCGTAGAACGCACCACCCGGCTCGATGCAGCTGATCCCGGGGATCGTGTTCAGTGCGGGCACGAGATAGTCCCTCCGCCGGCGAAACTCGGCCACCATCTCGGTGACCGCGTCTTGCGGACCTTCGAGCGCGGCGACGCCGGCGAGTTGGACGAACGGCGGCACACATGACGTCGAGTTGACGATCAGGCGCGTGAGCGGGTCGACGAGGTCGGCTGGAACCGCTGCATAGCCAAGTCGCCACCCGGTCATCGAGAACGTCTTCGAGAAGCCGTCGAGCAGGATCGTGCGGTTGAGCATCCCCGGGAGCGTTGCAATCGACGGTGCGTCGACGTCGTAGGTGATCCGGGAATACACCTCGTCCGTGAGCACCCACGCCGGCGTGCGCTCGATCGCCGCCGCCGCACGTTCGAGGTCGGCGAGCGGGATCACGCCTCCGGTCGGATTCTGCGGCGCGTTCAGGATCACGAGCTTCGTCCGCTCGCTGAGGAGGCTCTCGAGCTCGTCAGGATCGAAGCTGAAGCCCCTCTCCTCGCGCAGCGGCAGTGGGATCGGCGTCGCTCCGGCGAAGCGCACGGCCGACTCGTAGATCGGGAAGCCGGGATCCGGGTAGACCACCTCGTCGCCAGGTCCGCACGTTGCGAGGATCGTGAAGAACAGGAACGGCTTGGCGCCGTTCGCGACGAGCACGTGCTGCGGATCGATCGCGACACCCCGAGACGAGGCAAGTGACGCAGCGGCCGCCTCACGCAGCACGGGGAGCCCGGCCGTCTGGCAGTAGTGGGTCTCCCCCGCCTTGATCGCCGCGATCCCGGCCTCGGCGACGTGTGGAGGCGTCCCGAAGTCGGGCTCCCCGATCTCGAGGTGGATGACGTCGTGTCCTTCTGCTTCGAGCGCCCGCGCACGGGCGAGAACGGCGAACGCGCCCTCGGTGCCGAGGCGCGTGACCGCGTCGGTGACGTTGGCCCTCTGCATCCCGAGACCTTACGTGGTTGACTGCCATGGTGAGCACCGGAAACGCAAGGCGGAGGACGCGGAACGGTCGGATCGCTATCCTCGGCGCCGCCGTCGCCTGGTCGACCGCCGGTCTCGCCCAGCACGCGCTCGACGCGACTGCGGCGACGCAGATCGCGGGCCGCGCATTCTTCGCATTCCTCTTCCTCCTCGGGGTCGTCGTCTTCACCGAACGCGGCCGCGCGATCGGCTCGCTTCGCTCGCTCGGGCGCAGCGGGATCATCGTGACGGTGGCCCTGGCGATCTCCTCAGGGACGTTTCTGTTCGCACTGAACTACACGTCGGTCGCAAACGTGCTCTTCTTCCAGGCTGCTGCACCGATGTTCGCCGCGTTTCTCGCCTGGGCGTTCATGTCAGAGCGCATCACAGCTCGTACATGGCTCGCGATCGCCGTCACGGCAGTCGGTATGTCGGTGATGGTTGCCGGATCTCTCGACGCTGGCGCTCTCGCAGTCCTGCTTCCGTTTGTGATGACGGCGTCGTTCGCAGTGGTGATCGTGGCTACCCGGCATCGGCAAGACGTTTCAATGCTCCCGGCCACCTGCGCCTCGCAGGTGCTCGTGCTCGTCGTGCTCTCGCCGTTCATCTCGATCGGCTCCGCCACGGGCTCGGACTGGACGATCTTTCTTCTCCTCGGCTTCTTCCAGATGGGGCTCGGCCTCACGCTTCTCACGATCGGAGCGCGGATGCTGCCGTCCGCCGAGGTCGCGCTCCTGACGCTGCTCGAGGTCGTGCTCGGCCCCCTCTGGGTCTGGCTCGCATATTCGGAGCAGCCGACGGCGACAACGCTCCTCGGCGGCGCGATCATCACCGCGGCGGTGATCGTGCAGACGACCGCGAGTGAGGATCCCGATCCGGTCAGTGCTCCCGTGCTGGCCGTGCCGGTGCGGGACTCCGGCTAGCCGCCGGCCGGCTTCGCGCGGTAGCCCGCCGAGAGAAGTCGGGCAACGATCTTGTCGCGGTGATCGCCCTGGATCTCGATCGCACCTGCCTTGACCGCACCTCCGGTCGCACAGTGGCGTTTCAGATCCTTCGCAATCGCGGTCAGGTCGTCACTGAGGCCCCGGACGACCGTCACGGTCTTGCCACCACGACCGCCCTTTTCCCGGAAGACGCGCACGACACCGTCGTTTGGGAGCTGCTGTCCTTTCGCAGCCGGAGCCCGCCTGTCCGTTTCCTTGCGGCGATGGTCGCCGCCCTCGCTCGAATAGACGAGGCGGTGGTTCGACATCGTTCGATGGTAGCCAGGTACGGGCACTGATCCGACGCCGCACGGCCGTACGCTACTGCCGTGGACGTCGTCTTGCCGAACTCGGCGCTGAGACACTTGCGATGGTCGCCGACCCGGACGACGACGCCATCAACATCTACCGCACAGCGGGATGTACGGCGACCGAGTCAGACCTTCGGGCCGAACTCGCTCCGCCGCCGATCTAGAGCGCCGGCGATGCAGTTCACCACGGCGGATGTTGACTACACGCGGTCGATCGCGGGGAGGCCGTCGATGCTCTCGGCGTTCTTCTCCGCGACGTACGCGTCGAGGCCCGTGGTGCGGACCTGGCTGTCGACCCAATCGTCGTACTGCGAGCGGCCGCTTTCGAAGCGCATCAGCGGCACGCCATACCCACACGAGTCGGAAATGCGGTCGACATCGATCCGAATCAGTGATCGCAATGCGTGCTCGGGCGGGTCGAAGGAGGCAAGCAACTCGTCGAAACTCTCCTCGCCGGGCAGGAGCACGGCGCCGGTGCCGTGCAGCCGAACGATCCGCGGCGGCCCCTCGAAGGCGCAGAACATGACGACGATGCGCCCGTTCTCGCGGAGGTGGGCGATCGTCTCTGCCCCGCTGCCGACGAAGTCGAGATATGCGACCTGCCGTGGGCCGAGGATCCGCTACGAGGGGAGGTCGCCCTTCGGCGAGATGTTGTCGTGCCCGTCGCCTGCATCGGGCGCGGTGCCCACGAAGAAGAGGCGCTGCGCCTCGATCCAGGTGGTGAGCTTGCTCGTGATCTCTTCGAAGATCTTGGCGATGAAGCGATGATACTCGCAAGCGTCCCGTTCGAACACCTCCCATGCCATTGTCGAGCTGCCCGCATTCAGGTGCGGCCGCCAGCACGCGGCCTTGCCACTCTTGTCGGCGCACCGATCGGCGCCCTACGCGGCCCCCCGCGGCGGACCGGCGTACGCACGAAGGTCGGCGTCCTCGCGCAGGCGGGCGACAGCGAGCCGCACGCGCGGGTGGAGCCCGGCGCCACCAGCGTTGTCGTGATCGCGCAGCGCCTCCCGCATCCGTGGATCCCAGTAGTTGCGGAGGTGGTTTCGGATCCCCTCGACAGCGCGCTCCTCAGGGTAGGGCGAGAAGAAATCGGCAATCTGGTTTGCCATCTCCTCCAGCCGCTCGATCTCGATCACCGGTTCTGTCATCGCCCCACCTCAGGCACCTGCCGCGCCGGCCGGGACACCGGAGGCTTCGGTCGCAGCCGCCGGCTCCGCCGCGACCCGTAGTACCTCGACGGCCGTCACCTTGTACTCGGGGCAGTTCGTAGCCCAGTCGGAGAGGTCGCTCGTCACCTTGTTGACCATCGTCTGCGCGTAGTGGAAGGTCGTGTAGACGATCCCGGGATTGACCCGCTCGGAGATCTTCGCCCGGAGCCGTGTGGAGCCGAACCGGCTCGCGATCCCGACCCAATCGCCATCCTTGATCCCCCGCGTCTCGGCATCGTCGCGGGTGATCTCGAGCACGTCCTCGGGATACCAGACCGTGTTCGCCGTGCGCCGCGTCTGCGTGCCCACGTTGTACTGGCTCAGGATCCGGCCGGTCGTCAAAAGCAGCGGGTGCTCGTCCGTCGTCCGCTCCCGGGTCGGCACGTATTCGGTCAGCATGAAATTGCCCCGGCCGCGCGGGAAACGCTCGGTGTGAAGCACCTCCGTCCCTTCGGGCGCGTTCTCGTCGCACGGCCACTGCACCGAGCCGACGCGGTCGATCAGGTCGAACGACATGCCACGGTAGGCGGGTGAGGTGCGCGCGATCTCGTCGAGGATCTCCGACGGGTGCTCATAGTGGCAGTCGTAGCCGAGGGCCTGCATCAGGCGCATGGTGATCTGCCAGTCCGCGAGACCCGCGACGGGCTCGACGATCTTTCGCACGCGACTGACGCGGCGCTCGGCGTTCGTGAACGTACCGTCCTTTTCGAGCGACGACGAGCCGGGCAGGAAGACGTGCGCGTACTTCGCGGTCTCGGTCAGGAAGAGGTCGTGGACGATGACGCAGTCCATCGCCTCGAGAGCGCGGACGACGTGGTGGTGGTTCGGGTCGCTCTGGACAGGATCTTCGCCCTGGATGTACATCCCGCGGAACGCTCCCGTCACAGCGGCGTCGAACATGTTCGGCAGCCGCAGGCCCGGCTCCGGGTCGAGCTCGATGCCCCACTCCGCCTCGAACTCGCCACGGACAACTGGATCGGTGACGAAGCGATAGCCCGTGAACATGTGCGGCCACGAGCCGAGGCACGAGCCTCCCTGGACGTTTCCCTGGCCGCGCAGGGGATTCACCCCGACGCCTTCACGGCCGATCATCCCGCAGGCCATCGCAAGGTTGCCGAGGCACATCACGCCCGTCGAGCCCTGCGAGTGCTCGGTCACACCGAGCCCGTAGTAGATGGTGCTGTTCGGACCCGAGGCATAGATCCGAGCGAGGCGGCGGATCTCGTCGGGATCGAGACCTGCGTGAGGCCCGATCACGTCGGGGCCGTAGCGGTCATCCGCCACGTGGTCGGCCCAGACGTCGAACTCGTCGGTCTCGGTGCGGGCGTCGACGAAGGCGCGATTGACGAGGCCCTCACGCACGATGACGTGGGACACCGAGTTCAGGACGGCGACGTTCGTTCCCGGCCGCAACCCCAGGTGCACGGTCGCGCGACAGTGCGGGCTGTCGACCGTCTCGGTGCGACGGGGGTCGATCACGAGCAGACGAGCGCCCTCACGAATCCGGCGCTTCATCATCGACCCGAACACGGGGTGACCCTCGGTCGGGTTCGCGCCGACGACGAGGATCGCGTCGGACTGCAGGACCGAGTCGAAGTGCTGGCTTGCTGCCCCGGCCCCGAGCGTGGCCGAGAGGCCGAACTGCGTCGGCGAGTGGCAGATGCGCGAGCAGTTGTCGACGTTGTTGTTGCGCATGGCGCAGCGCACGAGCTTCTGGACGAGGAAGATCTCCTCGTTCGTGCAGCGGCTGGAGGAGACGCCGCCAATCGAGCCGCGTCCGTGCTCTGTCTGGATTCTCGTCAGCTCGGAGGCGGCGTGGGCGAAGGCGGTGTCCCAGTCGACCGGCTGCCATTCGTCGGCGATCGAGCGCCGGATCATCGGCGTCGTGGCGCGGTCGGGCGCGAGGTAGTAGTCGTAGGCAAAGCGGCCCTTGACGCATGCGTGCCCGTGGTTGGCCTTGCCCTCCTTCCACGGCGTCATCCGGACGATACGACCGTCGCGCGTCTCGGCTTTGAAGCCGCAACCGACGCCGCAGTAGGCGCAGGTCGTGATGGCGCTCGACTCAGGCTTCAGTGGGTTCGGCACGGTGATATCCCTCCGGGAACAGACTCTTCTCGACGAGAGCGTGGCTCGGGCAGGCCTGCACGCAGGCTCCGCACGAGACGCACTCTGATTGTAGGAATGACTCGTCCTGGCTTGCGACCACCATCGAGGCGAACCCGCGGCCGTCGATCGTTAGGGCGAATGTCCCCTGGATCTCGTCGCAGGCGCGCACGCAGCGGCTGCAGACGATGCATTTTGTGCGGTCGAAGAGGAAGTACGGGTTCGAGTCGTCGACCGGCAACTCGAAGTGATTGGCAGCGTCGGTGTACGGGTGCGAGTCGACCCCGAGCGCCGCGACGGTCTCGTGGAACTCGCTCCAGCCACCACTCAGCTCCTCCTCCGGGAAGTCCGAGAGGTACAACTCCATTACGCCTCGGCGCAGGTCAGCCAGGCGCTCGCTGTCGGTCGTGATCCGCATCCCTTCAGCGACGGGCGTCGTGCACGACGCGGGGAAGCCGCGGCGGCCCTCGATCTCGACGAGACACACACGGCAGGAGCCGTACGGCTCGAGCGTGTCGGTGGCGCAGAGCTTCGGCACGGCACGTCCCGCCGTCAGGGCGGCGAGCATCACCGAGCTGCCCTCGGGAACGCTCACCTCGACGCCGTCCACTTCGACCGTCACCGGCGCCCCGCTCCGCGGCGGCGTCCCGAGGTCGATGCCCTCGCGCAGGTCGCGAAGCTCAGACCACATGGGCCGTCTCCCGCGTGAGCCCGAAGTCCTCGGGGAAGAGCCGCAGCGCGCTCAGCACCGGCAGTGGCGTCAGGCCGCCGAGAGCGCAGAGAGAGGCGTTCTCCATCAGGTCGCAGAGACGGAGCAGGAGGCTGTGGCTCGTCTCCACCTCCTCGCCGCGGATGATCTGCTCGATCAGCTCGCGGCCCCGCACGGAGCCGATGCGGCACGGGGTGCACTTGCCGCACGACTCGATCGAGCAGAACTCCATCGCGAATCGCGCCTGCTCGGCCATGTCGACCGTGTCGTCGAAGACGACGAGACCCCCGTGTCCGAGCATCGCGCGCCCCTCGGCGAGTGCCTCGTAGTCGACGGGCAGCTCGAGCATCTCCTCATCGACGTACGCCCCGAGGGGGCCGCCGACCTGCACCGCCCGGACGGGACGGCCGCTGCGCGTGCCACCGCCGTAGTCGTCGACGAGCTCGCCGAGCGTGACGCCGAACGGCACTTCGACGAGCCCCGGCCGAGCGACGTTGCCTGCGAGCTGAGCCGTGATCGTGCCGCGGGAACGACCGACGCCGAGCTCGGCGTATGCCTCCGGGCCGCCCGCGAGGATCGGTGGCACGGAGGCGATCGTGACCACGTTCTGCACGACGGTCGGCATCCCCCAGAGGCCGCTGATCGCGGGCACGGGTGGCTTCGGGCGGATCTGGCCGCGCTTGCCTTCGATGCTCTCGAGCATCGATGTCTCTTCGCCGCAGATGTAGGCTCCCGCGCCGACCCTGACCTCGACATCGAAAGGGCGTCCGGGACCGAGCGCATCGGGCCCGAGCCAGCCTGCGGAGCGCGCGGCGGCAATCGCCGCCTCGACGACACGGATCCCGTGAGGGTACTCGGAGCGAATGTAGACGAAGCCGGTATCGGCCACGATCGCGTGGGCCGGCATCCCCAACCCCTCCACGTCGGCGAAGGGCTCGCCCTCGACCAGGATCCGGT
>JAJAZN010000010.1 GCA_026785685.1 Thermoleophilia bacterium | reverse complement strand
TCTCGCGGCGAGCGCCCTTGCCGCACTCGATGACTACGTCACTCCGGCGCTCGGCTTCATGCTCGGGAGCATTGCCGGCCTGGCGTTGATTCTCCTCCGCGTCGATTCCGACGGTGTCGTTGCGCTCTCGTACGGAATGGCCCTGAACGGCGCTGTTGCTCTCGCGATCCCACTCCTCGGGATCGCGGTTCGTGCGCGCTCTCTCTCCACCCCGCTGAGTGCTGCCCGACCCGGTGGCGGATCCTACGGAGCGCGGCTCGGCACGATGGGAACCGGAATTTCCTTGCCGTTCGCGCTCCAGGCGATCTATCTCATCTGTCTTCCGTTCGCCGCCCGCGAAGGCGACGGAGCCCTCACAACATTCGGGTTCGCGTATTTGATCTCGTCCGCTCTGGTCGCGGTGACGGCGTCTTCGCTCGGTCTCGTCACCGCCGTGCCGCTCGCGCGGGCGGGAATCGACTCGGCGAAGACTGCCCGGCACGTGATAGCCTCGTCCTGGATCGCGCTCACCGTGATCGGGGCAACCGCCGGCGTGTTTGCACTCGCAGGAGGGCAGATTGCAAGAATGCTGCTCGGTTCGAGCTACTCGGACGAGGTGGGAGCGGAACTCGGTCGCCTCGTCGTCGTCTTCTCCTTGTGGGCGATTGTCGCCGTCGGCGTCTCCGTGACGTTCCCTCTCGTGTTTGTCGCCGACCGCGGCAGGGCGCTCCCGCTGATCGCGGTCGCCGCGATCGCGCTGCAGTTCGTCGTCGCGTCCGCAGGGCAATGGCTCTTCGGCCTCGATGGGCTCGCCCTCGCTCTTGCTGCGACGACGGGGGCTGTGCTCGCTGCCTTACTCGCCGGTCTTCACGCTCTCGCGCCGACCGCGCGCGGGCTCGCGGTCGCCGCACTCACGATTGCCGTGGGCACGGGGGTCGCATACGCACTGCCTGCGCTTCTGCTCCCTGCTGTTGCAGCCGCGGCAGTCGGCCTGTGTATCTACGGGGCGCTCTTTGCGATCGTGCGCCCGAGCGGCCTCCGAGCTGCCTGGCTCTATCTGAGGGCGCTCGCGTGAACGCCTCACCGCGCGTCACCGCGATCGTGCTCTCCTGGAACGGGTGCGATCGCACCCTCGCCTGCCTGAGGTCGTTGGAGGCAGTCACCTATGCACCGTTCACGGTCCTCGTGGTGGACAACGGGTCGAGCGACGGAAGCGCTGATGCGGTCGCCCAGGGTCATCTCGGGGTCACGCTTGTGCGACTCCCCGAGAATGTCGGATTCGCGGGTGGGATGAACGCGGGGATGGAGTCTGCCTTTGCCGAGGGAGCCGACGCCGTCGTGTTGTTGAACAACGACATGGAAGTCGATCCCGGTTTTGTCGCCCCGCTTGCCGCCGCCGCCTCGGCTGATCCAGCTTGCGCTGCTGCCTGCTCGCAGATCCTGTTCGACGTCGACCCGCCACGTATCTGGTACGCAGGTGCCCGATTTCGCCGGAATCGGGGTCATGGCGGCCGCAACGTCGGGTACGGGCAGCCTCCGTTGCCACAGAGCGCGCCTGCGTATCTGACCGATCGCGCCTGCGGCGGCGCGATGTACTTGACGAGCGAGGCCTTCGGGCGCATCGGCCCCTTCGACGAGGATCTCTTCGCGTACGCCGAGGACACGGACTGGTCTCTCCGCGCACAGCGCAGCGGCCTTCATTGCCTCGTCGTCCCGGCAAGCGCGGTGCGGCACTCGGTCTCCGGCTCCTCGGGCGGCGAGTCGTCGCCGACCTCGATCTACTACTCGCTGCGCAACTCGCTCGTCGTCGCGGAGCGGTGGGCGCCGCTCGGCCCGGTTCGGACATGGCTGCGCCGCCTGGAGGCGGTCTCGGCGTATGCCGTGCAGGCGATGCTCTCCGGGCGTCGTGCAGACGGCATGAGTGCGGTGCGGGCCGCCTGGCGTGACTTCCGTCACGGGCAGCTCGGGCCCCGAAGCACACAGAGGATCTAGGATCGACGGATGCGAGGGTGGAGCGAGCTGTACCGGACGAGCCTCGGGCTCGGCGTTCGGCACCTCCGTCGCCACGGCTACGCACGTGAGGCGGTGATCCGCCTCGTAATCCCGCTCGATCCGAGCCGATACCTCGAGCTCCCGTGGGCACTCGAACATCTCGACGCGAGTGCCGGTCAGACGATGCTCGACCTCGCGAGCCCAAAGTTGCTGGCCGTGACGCTGGCGCGGCGTGGCGTACGAGTTACGACGCTCGATCAGCTCGAATCGGAGATCGAGGTCTGGCGGCGGCTCGCGGAGGGTGAGCCCAATCTGACGTTTGTCGTGGGCGACGGACGGGCCATGCCCTTCGCCGATGCAAGCTTCGATCACGGAACCAGCATCTCGGTTCTCGAGCACATCGCCGGTGACGGAGGAGACGCAGCAGCGCTCCACGAACTCGTCCGGTGTGTGCGACCCGGGGGGACGATCGCTATCACGCTCCCGTACGCACCCGATGCGTACATCGAGTATCGCAAGGCTCCGGCGTATGTCGATCACGGCGAGCGGGATGACGTGGGGCGGGTGTTCTTCCAGCGCTGGTACGACGATGCTGCCGTTCAGCGTCTTGTCTCAGAGTGCGCGGGGCTCGAGCTCGTCGATTCGTCGATCGTGCGCCTACAGCCCAACCTGAGCGCTGCGTACATCCGCACGTTCCCGCTTCTCATCCCGCTCGGCCCGGCCTACGGGCTGCTCGCGCGAGAGCGCCGCGGCCTCGGGGGTGACGTCGTCCGGCTGCGTTTCACGCGACGATGAGCACCAACCGCCGCAGACACGACGCGTTCACGCTATACCGTTGCTCGTGATCAAAGATGCGATCAAGCGTGCCATTGCAGCGTCGGCCCGCACGACACCGGGGAAGCACCTGCTGCATGCTGCAACGGCCTCTGAGCGCGAGGCGGAGCGCTTCGGTGACGTTCGCTCCTGGCCCACCGAGGTGCAGGGCTTCGAGGACCTCGACTTCCTCTTCACGAGCAGCCAGCTCAACCATGGGGTCGCGTCGCTGCGCTTCGACGAAGCTGCGCTGCTGTACCGGCTCGCACGCCATGCGGGACGAGCGACACTCGCCGAGATCGGTCGGTTCAAGGGTGGTAGCACCGTGGTGATGGCTTCGGCGATGGCGCCGGGATCGAACCTGTGGTCCTACGATCTCCACATCCCACTCGGGCCCGATCTTCCTGGCGCAGCGCTCGACAGAGATCTAGCCGATGCGCTGGAGCGGCTCGGAATCTCCGAGGGTGTCCACCTGGTGATCGGAGATTCGCGCACGGTCGAGATGCCCGCAGTCGAGCTCGACGTGCTGTTCATCGACGGCGATCACTCCTACGAAGGTGCGCGGGCCGATTTCAGGCGCTGGGGCCCTCGGGTTCGGCCCGGCGGCCACCTGCTCTTCCACGATGCCGTCGATACCGGCGGATATGGCAACGTCTATCCGGGTGTTCAGCAGGCGGTGGCCGAGGTGACGCTCGATGGGATCTTCGTTCCGGCCCGCGGAGCGGGCACGATTGCGCATTTCGAACGGCGCATCGACGACCTGTCGTGACCGCGCCGCGGATCGCTCTCGTCACCGGCATCGGCGGCCAGGACGGCTCCTACCTTGCCGAGCTGCTCGTCGAGCAAGGCCAGGAGGTGTGGGGCATCGTCAGGCGCCCCGTTTCGGAGTACCCGAACCTCTCGCACCTCGTCGGCTCGATCGGGATCGTCGACGCCGACCTGCTCGACCAGGATTCTCTCGCCCGGGCGATCCGAATGACCGGGGCGCGCGAGATCTACAACCTGGCATCGCCCTCATTCGTGCCCCGCTCATGGGACGAGCCGGTGCAGACGGCGACGCATGCTGCGGTCGGAGTCACCTCATTGCTCGAGGCAGTACGGGAGGTAGATCCGACGATCCGGGTGTATCAGGCATCGTCGAGCGAGATCTTCGGCGAGCCCGCGGAAACACCCCAGAATGAGGTAACACCGCTCAGCCCTCTCACGCCCTACGGTGTCGCCAAGGCCTACGGTCATTTCATCGCTCACAGTTACCGACGCCGCTACGGGATGTTCACAAGCTGCGGCATTCTGTTCAACCACGAGTCGCCTCGGCGCCCGCTCGACTTCTTGCCTCGCAAGGTGACGGCAGCGGCGGCGGCTATCTCGCTCGGCCTCGCGAGCGAGCTGATGCTTGGTGACCTCGACTCACGCCGGGACTGGGGATATGCAAGGGACTACGTCAATGCGATGTGGCTCATGCTCCAGCAGGAGCAGCCCGGCGACTTCATCGTCGCCACGGGGGAGAGCCATTCCGTCGAGGATCTCGTTGACCTTGCGTTCACGCACGTTGGTCTCGATTGGCGTGATCACGTTCGCAGCGACCCAGCTCTGCAGCGGGGGACGGCCGAACTTCATCGTCTCGTCGGCTATCCGAGCCGTACGCGCGAGCTTCTCGGTTGGAGGCCAACCGTCGACTTCGACGGACTCGTGGCGCTCCTCGTCGACGCCGAGCTCGAGTGGCTACGGCAGTGGGGGGGGGGGGGGGCCCCCCCGCGCCACGAACCACGGCGTGGGGCCACACCCACCCCGACAGGAGGAGTGTGTGGGGTGGGGGG
>JAJAZN010000009.1 GCA_026785685.1 Thermoleophilia bacterium | reverse complement strand
CATGGCCGGAAGCTCGCTTGCGCCCCTCGGCGTGCTCTGCCCCCCCCCCGCCCTCTGCGGCGAGCGCGCCCGCGCGGCCGGCGGCGGCCGCGAGGCCGCCGACCCGGGGAGCCTCTGGCTCGCCGCGCTCGCGTTCCTCGGCACGAGCCTGTGCGGCGCGCTTGCCTGGCGAGCGGCTCTCCGTGCAAGCGGATCGCCGCTTCCCGTCGTCGACGCCTCCGCGCGCTATGCAGTGGGCTGCGGACTGAACGCCGTGGCCCCGGCGCACGTCGGATCGGCCGTCCGGGTTGCCCTGCTCGGTCGTGTCACGAACGGGGGCTGCTGGACAGTCGGTGGCGCTGCTGCCGCCGTCGGCGCGACACGCACGGTATGGCTCGGCGCGCTCGTCGCAATCGGCAGCATGGGCGGAGTTCTGCCTCGCTGGCCGCTCCTCGTGATCGCCGCGATCGTCGGTGGCTCGATCCTCCTCGCCTACGGCTCGCAGCGATTCGCGCTGCCGCGTAGGCTCGACCAGGTGCTCGTGGCCTTCAGGTCGCTCGCCTCCTCCCGGCGTGATCTCGCGATCGTCGCCGGCTGGGCGTTCGCCGGGGCCGTGGCGAAAGTCGTGGCAGCGGCGGCAGTCGGCATCGCCTTTGGAATCGACAACCCGCTCAAGGCCGCGCTGATCATCGTGCCGGCCGTCGAGTTGGCAGCCATCCTCCCGCTGACGCCCGGGAACGTCGGCCTCGCGAGTGCTGCCGTAGCGCTCGCACTCGGCTCTCAGGGCGTCGATTCTCAGACAGCGCTGTCGGCCGGAATCGCGTTCGGCGGTGTCGAGCTCCTCACCGGGATGGCGATCGGGGCTGCCGGTGCGCTTGCGCTTGCCGGGCCCTGGGTGCGACCGTACGTCCGCGTGGCCGTCGCAAGCGCCGCAACCGTCGTTGCCGCAATCGCGTTCGGCGCGACTGTCGTGCTGCCCGCGGTCTAAGAGCCTCTACTGCAGGAAGCTCGGCAGCTCCGAATCGTCGTCTGAACTCCGACGCGACGGCGCGGCAGCCGCGGCAAACGACGGTGTGAACGAGCGACGGTGCCCGCCACCGAGACCTGTCGCGATCACGGTCACCCAGACCTGGCCGTTGAGGCGCTCGTCGATCGTCGCCCCAAAGATGATGTTCGTGTCATCCGTGGCGGCACCGCGAACGACCTCGGCCGCCTCGTTCACCTCGAGCAGAGTCAGGTCCTCACCACCCGCGATCGAGAGGAGAATTCCCTTTGCCCCGACGATCTCCGTGTCGATCAGCGGCGACTTCAGTGCACGCTCGGCCGCCTCACGGGCGCGGTTTGCGCTCTCGGAATACCCGATTCCCATCAGCGCGGAGCCGGCGTCGGACATGATCGTGCGGACGTCGGCGAAGTCGAGGTTGATCAGGCCCGGCATCGTGATCAGGTCGCAGATGCCCTGGACGCCCTGACGCAGAACGTCGTCCGCGACCTTGAAGGCATCAACCATCGACGTGGTCCGATCGAGCACCTCGAGTAGTCGGTCGTTCGGGATCACGATCACCGTGTCGCACGCGGCGCGGAGTGCCTCGACACCAGAATCTGCGGACTGGCGACGTTTCGTGCCTTCAAACCTGAACGGCGTCGTCACGATTCCGACTGTCAGCGCGCCGAGATCGCGCGCGATCTTCGCGACGACGGGCGCCGCGCCTGTGCCCGTTCCACCGCCCTCGCCCGCAGTGACGAACACCATGTCCGAGCCACGCAGTGCAGAGCGAACCTGGTCGTACGCCTCCTCGGCGGCCATGCGCCCCGTCTCCGGGTCGGCACCCGAGCCAAGACCCTGCGTGAGTTCCTCACCGATGTGGATCTTGACCGGCGCATCCGAGAGGTTCAGCTGCTGCATGTCTGTGTTCACGGCGATGAAGTCCACTTGCGCGATGCCGGCATCCATCATCCGATTGACCGCGTTGAGCCCACCGCCGCCGACTCCGACGACGCGGATCACCGCAAGGTACGAGGCGGCGTCGCCGCCGACATTGAGCCGCGGGGCCCCTTCGGGCATCGACCCGATGAATCTGCTTGCGGGCGGCTCGTAGGGCGGCTCGGGCTTCGCTGCCGGAGGAGCTGGCGCGACCTTTGCAACAACCGGTGTGGGAGCCGGCTCGGCCGGCGCAGCGGCGGCTTCGGGCGCGTCGACGACGTCGGCCGGAGACTCGTCGGCCGGGGCTGCCTCCGCGACGAAATCGTGAACGTGCTCGACCGTTTCCTCGAGCGCGGCATCCTCACGACTCCGGTGCGTCGGCTCGATCGAAGGCTCGGCCGGGGACTGCGGCAGAATCAGGGTCTTCTGGTCGTCGGCCTCCGCGGCAGGCGGCAGCGGCTCCTCGACGGGAGCGTCGTCGCCCTCCTGGCGCTGCGCGGCCTCGGTCGCGCGGAACAACTCGGCGAGCGGCCCCTCACGCATGCTCGCGCGCTTCCGCGCCATGGAGTACCTCCTTCGCAAGCTCGCGGTACGCCTCGGCGGCGGCACCGGTGGGGTCGTAGCCGAGCACGGAGCTGCCCTTGACTGGCGCTTCCGCGTACCGCACCGTCTTCCTGATCCGGGTCTTGTAGACGAGATCACCGAAGTTCTCCTCGAGGATCTCCACCGCTTCGCGCGCGTGCAGTGTGCGGCTGTCGTACATCGTCGGGACGATCCCCTCGACGCCGACGCGCGGGTTGAGATTCTCGCGCACCATGGCAAGCGTGTTCTCGAGCTGGACGAGGCCTCGCAGGGCGAGATACTCGCACTGCACAGGCACGATCACGCCGGTGGCAGCGACGAACGCATTGATCGTCAGCAGGCCTAGGGACGGTGGTGTGTCGATCAGGATGAAGTCGTACCGGTCACGCACCTCGAGGAGCGCCTTCTCGAGCGATCGCTCGCGGCCGATCAGGGCCGCGAGGGCGAGTTCCGCTCCTGCGAGATCGATCGATGCCACCGCGAGGTCGACCTCGCGACGCTCGATCACGTCGGAGATCGGGATCTTGCGGACAAGGACGTCGAACATGGAGGTCTCGATCGTGTCCGGGTTGAGACCCTGACTCATCGTTAGGTTGCCCTGCGGATCGAGATCGACGAGGAGAACGCGATAGCCCATCTCCTTGAAGGCAACTCCAAGGTTGAGCGTCGTTGTTGTCTTGGCGACGCCGCCCTTCTGGTTCGCGAGAGCGATCACCCTTGTGCCGGTCGCGCCGGGCATCGGCGCCTGCGGCACGAACACTGGTGCAGGCGCAGCCACGGGAGCAGCCGGGATCTCGACAGGCGGCGGCGCATCAACAGCCACCGGCGTCTCGAGAGCGGCGAGCTCGTCGTCGAAGGTGTGAATCTCGTCTCCGGGTGCAGATTCGAGGTCGCTCATCGCGACATCAGGCTCCTCGTCAACAACCGCTTTCTGAGCACGTGAGGAAGAGCGTGGAAGCAGACGGACGAATCCCATTGCGCCTCGTTCACCGCGGTCTCTCGCTCTCCTTCAATCAATCCTCGGCGTCCCAGTAGTCGACCTGCTCGATCCTTCCGATCACGCCGACGCCGCGAAAGCTGATCTTCCCCGATCTCGGGTAATAACAGATGTCGTTTCGGTCAGAGGTTCCGAAGGCGAGCAGGGTCATCCCGTCGGCACCTGCTCGAATCGCGTGCGCGCGCTGCGAACCCGCCGGGCGGGCGATCGTTGAGCCTGCCCCCACCGGGAACTCATCCATCTCGCCGTCATCGCGCGGGCTCGGGTAGAGCATCACGGTTCCGCTGCCCTCGAGAACGACGAAGATCTCCTCCTCCGCCGAGTGCACATGGGGTGGGTTCATCAGCATCCCCGCTTGCACGACATAGTGGGAAAGGCCGACGCGCTCGGACCCGGTTGCGTCCCCGAGCCCGCGCACCACGCTCGCCACCGTCCCGCCACCCGTTCCCCGCTGCCGCGCAGGAACGTCGTCCGCATTGACGATGCGCGGCGGGCGCTCGGAGAGCACCTCGAAGGGGGGAGGACCGACAGCGGCCTCACGCGCCCAGGGATGATCCTCGGGCGCTCCCTGGAGAACCCACGTCGGCCCGAGCCACGAGACCCCGGCGCGCGGCAAGAGCGTGTTCGCGGGATAGTGGCGCTGCCCGAACGCGAGCACGACGAGGCCGTCGTCTCCGGCACAGATCGTGTGCGCAAACTCACATGCGAGATGGGCGAGGCAGTCGCCGGGGCCGATCGCGAACGCCTCCTCCTTCTCTCCGTCCCACTGGAGTGAGATCCCGCTCCCCGCGAGCACGTAGAAGAGCTCCTCCTCGGAGCCTTCGAGATGCAGGGGTGTCGCCCACTTGCCGGGATCGACAGCGATTCGCCGTACACCGGCCGTGACGGAGTTGGCCCCCGTCAGGTCCTGCCAGGTGGCCGCGATGTGGCCGCGTTCCCTGTGGCTGCCTTCGATGTCGTGCCAGTCGGTGATCACGGTCTGGAGTCTACGCCGACACTGCATCGCGCGAGAGCGCTTCGCGAAGTCGGGTCACGGCATCGTCGGCCGCATCACCCCCTTCGACGCGCACCCACGCCTCGGCGTCACGAAGCAGGCCACGAACCTCGTCGAGCAGCTGCGCCGGACTCGCCGTCGAGGAGTCGAGCGCCTCGATTCGCTCCAGCCGTTCGATCACTCTCCGTGCCTCATCCATGACAAGCAAGGCTACGGAGGATCGTGTGACGTGTCTGTTCCGCCTGTGTGTCAGTTCTGTGCAGCGTTCGCCGCGGCGGCGAGATTCTTCAGCATTCCTCCGAAGATGTACCCGTGGAACGGCCAGAGCGAGTACCAGTAGACGAGGCCGAAGAGCCCGGCCGGGTCGAAGATTGCTGTCTGGGAGATCATCGATCCGGAGCCAGTCTCGGTCGGTGATACCTCGAATTGCAACCAGGCTCGACCCGGCACCTTCATCTCCGCGCTGAGGCGAAGGAGCCTGTCCGGCTCGATGGCATCGACTCGCCAGAAGTCAACGGTATCGCCGACGCGAAGGCCGACCGGGTCGCGGCGCCCTCGGCGTAGTCCCGGCCCTCCGACAAGGACATCGAGCAGTCCACGCAGCCGCCAGAGGAGGGCGCCCTTGTACCAGCCCGTCTCCCCCCCGATCGACTGGATCGGGAGGAAGGCCGCCGCGGTCGACGCCGTGACGACGATCGACCGTGAATCGACGAGACGCGAACCTCGACGCACGCCTCCATACGGCGTCGTCTCCGCGAACGCCTCGTCCGACCAGCGCGTCTCGGCGATCGCCTGATCCTCGAAGACGAGAGCACGCGCAATCGCGTCGTGCACACCGCGCGGAACCACGGCGAACGACTCGAGTGCGCGCGGATCCT
Organism: Thermoleophilia bacterium; assembly: GCA_026785685.1. GTDB lineage: Bacteria > Actinomycetota > Thermoleophilia > Gaiellales > Gaiellaceae > Gaiella. The sequence goes on along the minus strand of JAJAZN010000009.1, from coordinate 6,283 downwards.
CGACGATGGTCTCGTTTCGGAGGGAGTCGACGAGCTTGCGACCGACGCCGGCGTACACCGGCGTGACGAGCCAGAGCCAGAGGCTCGAGAGTCTCGGCGTCAGCACCGGGACGGGGATCATCGTGCGGCGTAGCCCTCGCTGCGATGCGTAATCCTGCATCAGCTCGAGGTACGTGACGCGATCGGCCCCGCCGATCTCGTAGACCTCGCCCCCTACCGGCTCGTGGTCGAGCGCCTCGAGAAGGTAGGCGAGCACGTCCTCGATTGCGATCGGCTGAGCGCGCACGCGAACCCACCGCGGAGTCACCATGACGGGCAGCTTCTCGACGAGTGCCCGGATCATCTCGAACGACGCACTTCCCGACCCGATCACGATCGACGCGCGAAACTCGATCGTGGGCACACCTGATGCGCGCAGGATCTCTCCGACCTCCTGGCGTGACGCGAGGTGTGGAGAGAGATCTCCGTGACCAAGGCCACCGAGGTAGATGACCTTTCGCACCCCGGCGGCCAGCGCTGCCGAACCAAACGACCGGGCGGCCACTCGATCCTCCTCGTCGAACGGGCGACTCGAGCTCATCGAGTGGACGAGGTAGTAGACGGTGTCGACGCCTTCGAGAGCCGATGCGATCGTCTCCGGCTGCAGGACGTCCCCCTTCACGACCTGAGTCGTCGGTGCAACGCTCGATTGCAGGTACTCGGGTCGTCGGGAGACGCAGCGAACGCGCTCACCGCGCGCTTCGAGCGCGTGCAGCAGACGGCCACCGACATAGCCGGTAGCACCGGTGAGGAGAACGAGGCGTTCGGCTGCGATGACCTCAGCCTAGTGGAGTGACCCGCGACGATAGACCCGAAATGATCGTCGCGGGACACCCCACTCCCTGTTGATTGCGGTAGTGCGCCGTCTCACAACAATGCTGTGTCCTGGCAAACGTTGTGAGACGCCGCACTCTCGAGGCTCGAGGTGATCAGACGGCGACGCGTAGCCCGTGACGGTCACGCACACCGAGCAATGCTTCGTCGAGCTCACGCAGGAGGGCGCAACGATCACCGTGCTGCAGCGTCGCCACGAGCACACATCGTGCAGCATCGGCCACGGCGTGCGTGCAGTCGTTTCCGCCCGCGAGATTGGTGAGGTCGGCGTGCATGAGCGAGCGCTCGGTCGGGTCCGATTCGAGCAGGACGGCTGCCCGCAGCGGCCACGTGTCGCCGAGCGCAGCTGCGAACGTCGCGCGCAGCTGCTCGGATCGGAACGGCTCCTGCTGAAAGAGCGAGAGCTCCCAGCGATCGAGAGCCTCTGCGAGTGCGATGTCGGCGTCGGCAAGCGTGAGCCGCAGGAGGAGCTCGCCGGCGAGCGCCCCCCGGAACGAGTCGAGGCGTGTCGCTTCGCCTGGCGGCTGGGTCGCGGCAATCGGTAGAACGGGCCTGATCCCGAACGGGCGCCCATCGAGTGTCTCGAAGAGCACCGGTCCTGCCGAGAGCGGCGCGGCCGTCGCGAGTCGGATCGCGCTCACGGCATCGGCGATCTCGGCCGGAGCGTCCGGCGGATCCTCGTCGGCGCCGAGAGCTGCCCGGAGCTCGAGCACACAGAAGCGATCTGTCTCCCGGCCGAAGTCCTTCGGCATCATCGAGGCTGCCTCCGGCCAGTGGCGCGCGAGCTCGCCGTCTGCGACAGGCCGCGCCCGCAATCCCGGAGCAAGCTCGAACTGCGCCGACATCGACAGTCCCACGAGAGGCGCTATCGCAGCGTAGGTGCGCCGCTCGCCGTAGAGTGAACGCTCGAGTTCGGCGTACGTACGATCGAAGGCGTCGTCGTCCCAGTCGAATCCACCGCACGCCTCGGCCGTCGATACGAGCAGTCCGACGAGAATCGTGCGGAAGAGCGCCTCGTCCTCGGAGGGTTTCCTTCCGACGTGGGCGCGGGCAAAGATCGCAGCCGCGGGCTCGCGCTGCAGCTCCTCGAGCGCAATGATCGCGTCATCGCGGCCGCGGAGCTGTGGTACTCGCTCCTCGACGAACGAGCGCACGAGCGGGCGGTACTCGTAGAGCACCGGGCCGGCACCGTGCTCGTGCTCGACGAAGGCGACGGGGAGGTTCGCCCCGTCGTCGAGCTCTCGGAGCAGGTAAGCGAACGCTCCGAGAACGAAGCCACGAAGGGACGAGTAGAGCTGTGGAGCTCGGGGAGCCATGCAGCGGTCTACGCCCTCGGAGGGTGAACTCCTGTTATGACGCCGGCGGCGAGAGCCCGCGCTGGCACCCCGGGCACCAGTACGCGGTGCGGTTGTGGTCACCCTGGCCGCGGGCGCGGATGATCTCGCCGCAGCGCAGGCACGGCCGCCCCGCGCGACGGTAGATCGAGCGTTGTGGCCTCGAGCCGACCACCGCTTTCCTCATCACGTCCCGCGCCCAGGTCAGAACGGCAAGCAGCTCTGCGTCGTCGGCGGATGCGAGTGGCAACCAGGGAGAGAGGCCGGCCTCCCAGAGCGCCTCTGACATCCACATGTTTCCGATTCCCGCAACGAGCCGTTGATCCTGGAGCACCTCGCCGAGAGATCGACCGGCACCACCGCGACGTAACCGATCGACGAGCACCACTGGATCCGTCGTGTCGGCGAGAAGATCGGGCCCGAGGCGCAGCGTGGAACGCTTCTCGAGCGTAAGCACAGGTCCGTTCCATTGCGCGGCCTCGATCGCACCGGCGCGGAGCACGAGCCAGGGCGTGCCGTTCCGCGCCGCATCGGCTGGGCCGATTGTCCACCTCCCGGACATCCTGAGGTGACTGCGGACCGTGACAGAGCCCTCGAACCGGAGCAGCAGGTGCTTGCCGACCGCCTCGACGGACTCGAGCCTCCGGCCGTCGATCGCACCTGCGACCTCCGTCACCCGCCCGCGCGGATTCGGCGACGACGCGCTGATCGAACGACCGACGAGCGGCTGCAACCGGGCCGCGATCCGGTGGAGAGAGTCACCCTCGGGCATGGCTACCCAGCGTAGTCGTGATCGTCTACCATTCGTCCAGGAATAGTCCAATGACCGAGCTCCTCCTCAACATCGCTGCAATCTCCCGTCGAACAGGTGTCGCTCCCGACACGCTCCGGAAGTGGGAGAGCCGTTACGGCGTTCTTCGCCCGACCCGGACGGGGGGCGGCCAACGGCGCTACGACGAAGCGGATGTGCAGAGGGTCGAGTGGCTCCGCGATCGCATCGCGGAGGGGTGGCGCATCAGTGAAGCTGCGCGGATGCTCGATGCGGAGGCATCGGCACTCGACGATCCGGCCGAGCTACGCGAGGCTCTGATTGCAGCGATCCGGGATACCGAAATGGTCGCGGTGTCGACGACGCTCGACCAGACGTTTGCTGTCTTGCCCCTCGAGCAGGCGCTGGCTGACGTCATCAGACCGGCTCTCGAATGGACCGGGGAGGCGTGGCATCGAGGGGAGCTGTCAATCGCGCAGGAGCATGCGATCAGTGCGAAAGTGCGCGCGCACCTCACGAAGCTCGTTGCCGACGGGCGCGCAGACGTCCACGGAGTCGCAGTCCTCGCGTGCGGGCCCGGCGAGTTCCACGACCTCGGGTTGCTGATGCTTGCGGTCGCCCTCCGAGCCGACGGTTGGCGCGTCGAGTACCTTGGCGCAGATACGCCGGTCGACACCGCGATCACGTTCGCCGAACGAATCGGCGCCACGATGCTCTGCTTCAGCGCCGCCCGGAAGGAGTCGGTCAAAGCGTTGCGCGCGTCACTCGGAACGCCGCCGAGCAAGTCGACCGTCCCGATCGTGATCGGAGGAGCCGGATCCAGCCCCGAGCTCGCGCAGGAGCTGGGTGCGACCTACGTCAACGGTAACCTCTCTGCTGCCGTCTCCAGACTCCGCCGCCTGGCACGAGCGTGAACGCCTGGGTGCAGGCGGGCCTCGCCGGCGCGCTTGCGGCAGCGGCCTGGGGCCTCGTCGAGCCGCTCGACCAGAAGTGGTTCCGGTTCCCCTATTCGGACATCGCGATCCTCGGCAAGTTCGCAACGCGAGGGCCTCACTGGCGCGCTGCCGGCTGGACGTTACACATCGTCAACGGCGCTGTCGCCGGGCTCGCCTTCTGGGCGCTCTTCGAGTGGATAGGAACGAACGCCTTCTGGTTCGCAATCGCGTTCGCGATGGTCGAGCACCTCGTCACGTACCCGCTGACCCTACTCACGGACCGGTTTCATCCGGCCCGAGGAGCTCCGGAGCTGCCTCCGATGTCGAGATCCGGCCGTGCCTTCGCACAGGCGACCTTCCGCCATCTCCTGTTCGGCGTCGTCCTCGGCTTGCTCGTCTCGTGGTGAGAGGCTTCAGCCTCTGACCCGAATTTCACGGCTCAACCGCAGTGACCCGGAGGAGAGGCTGAAGCTTCTCGCCCGCTTCTCACGGCCGGAGCACCGCCCGCCGCGGGCCGGCGAGAAAGCCCGCCTCGACGAGCAACGCCATTGCCTCGGTCTCCGCAACCGGGCGACCGTCGAACCGCTCGACCGCGAGGCGCTTCGCATGGCCGTCGCGCACCCAGTCGGCGAGCGCCACGAGAGCCGGCCGCAACCACTCCTCCTCGGGCTCGCGGAGCGGCACGAGCGTCCGACCTCCACGCTCGAGAAACAACGCTGCCGACCCGCCAAGCAGAACGACATGCGCCCCGGCGACCCGGGCGGCCCGAGCACCGGCACGCCGTGGCCACGGCAGAGCGGCACCGTAAGGCTGGGCCGGATCGGCCGCGGCGAGCACCAGTGCCTCCTCGCCCACTCCCGAGCGCAGCTCCCGGAGCCGTTCCACGGCTCCGGCGAGCGCGAACTGCGCTCCGCCGAGCCCCTCCACGAAGTACCCCCGACGACAGCCGCCGATCGTCTCGAGGGCACGCAACTCCCCGTAGACGGCGCCATATCCCCCGGCGTGCCCCTCGGCACGGACGCCGTCGCGCACGATGATGCCCTGCCGCTCGAGCAGCAGCTCCGCGAGCGCGCGTCGATCGACGGTGGTCGGGAAGAGCCGCGATGTCAGCGACCAGCGCCCCTGGGTCGACGTCGTCCCTGCGGCGCGCGTGCGCGCGAAACGGCGAGGCCGGCGGTCGACCACCGGTGTGCCGTACCGTCGCGCCGCCCGGAGCGGCGTCCACGCGTCGTTCGTCACCTCTCCGGCCCAGACGAGCTCCCAGAGTGCCGGCAAGGCCATCTCGGGGTCGAGCCCCGTGCTCTCGAGGAGGTCAGGCCAGAACTCGGCGGAGCGCTCGAGCGCCTCACGCAGCATGTGCGTCGCCTCACCCTCCGGCAACGGGGCAGCGGCCGGCGCGCCGAGCAACGAGGCATCGGCCCTGAAGTAGAGGGCGACCCGGTCGAGCCCGGCTCCGACCCAGACGACCTCGCCCGTGGCACAGAGCGCGTCGAGCAACGCGGGGTGATAGCCGGGGACGCGGCGGCGCAGAACCTCGTTCTCCCAGAGCAATACAGGAAGGGGCAACCCCTGGAGCGGGACGAGTGCCTCGCGCAGGCTCGCGCGGCGGTCGATCCCGTGCCAGGCGGGAAGGAAGCGCCCGAACGCGGCCTGTTCCGCCGGCTCCACCTCCTTCCGCAACGCGGCGAGCGAAGCACGGCGCAGCCGCCGGAGCACATCAGGATCACACCACTCGCGCTCGGTGCCACCGGGGCGGAGCTCACCGCGAACGAGCCTGTCGGCCCGCTCGAGCGACGTGAGGCAGCTTTCAGCAATGTCGAGTCCGAGCCCGTAGCGATCGGCCGGCTCGGCGGTCGTGAAGGGACCGCGCGCCCTCGCGAAGCGTCCGAACAGGACGCCGATCGCGTCTGGCACGGTGTCGAGGAACGCCTCGGGCAGGCCACCCGGTGGCATCACGCCGAGCGCGTCGCGAAACAGGCCAGCATCCTCGATCGCGATCAGCCGCTCCTCCCCCGCGATTCGAACCCGCAGCACCCGACGCTCGGCTTCGAGAACGGCTGCGTGGACAGCGTCGACCTCGTCGTCGCGGAGATCGCCACGACGCCGCAGGAGATCGTGCAGCTCATCGGGCGACCGGGGATCGCCAGCCAGCTGCGCTTCGACGTCTGCGAGCGCTGCCGGATCGAGCAGGTCGCGTAGCTCCTCCTGGCCGAGCAGCTCGCGGAGCAGATCGCGATCGAGTGACAGCGCCTGCGCGCGTCGCTCGGCCGCAGGCGTGTCGTCCTCGTACATGTACGTCGCGACGTAGGCAAAGAGGAGTGATGAGGCAAACGGTGACGCAGAGGCCGTCTCGACCTCGACGAGGTCGAGCT
>JAJAZN010000008.1 GCA_026785685.1 Thermoleophilia bacterium | reverse complement strand
GCGGGGGGGGGGGCGCCCCCCCGCCCGCCCCCCCCCCCCCACACCCTACGGCGTTATCTAGCCCTTCGGGCTACCTTCGATGCCCTTGACGAGCCAGTTGACGGAGAGGATCTCCGGCAGGGTCATCCGCTTCCCCTTGGGAACGCGGAGCTTCCCGGCCTGGTCGTAGAGCGGTCCCTGGAACTCGTAGAACTTCCCGGAGATGATCGCCTTCTGCTTGGCGGCGATGAGCGCCTTCGTCTTCGCCGTCACCTTCGGCCCGTAGGGCGAGAGCAGAGCGAAGCCGTCGGCCATCGAGCCCCAGTAGCTCCCCGTCTTCCAGGTGCCGTTGGCGGCTGCCTTGACGCGCTTCAGGTAGTACGGCTTGCCCCAGTCGTAGACGGCCGCAACCTGCCACGACGTCGGTGCGAACTTCCGCGAGTCACTGTTGTAGCCCACCCACGGAAGACCCTTCGACTGCGCGTACTTGCCTGCGGCCGGGCTGTCCACGTTCTGCCCGATCACGTCGGCCCCCGCGGCGACGAGGCTCTCGGCGGCCTTCTTCTCCTTGGCCGGGTCGAACCACGACTTCGTCCACACGAGCTTGACCTTCGCATTCGGCTTCACGAGCTGCACGCCGAGCGCGAACGCGTTGGCGTGGCGGATGATCTCCGGGATCGGGAACGGCACGATGTACCCGACCGTCCCACTCTTCGACGCGGCGCCCGCGGCGATACCGGAGAGGTAGATCGCGTCCTCGCCGGCACCGAAGTAGTTCGCGAAGTTCTTCGCGGACTTGTAGCCGGTTGCATGCTCGAAGTAGACATCCGGATACTTCTTCGCCGCAGCCGCCATTGCGTCCATGTAGCCGAACGACGTCGCAAAGATAATCTTGTTCCCGTCACGCACGAGGCTGTCGATCACCTGAGCCGCCTGCGGCCCCTCGGGGACGTTCTCTTTGTACGTCGTGATCACGTTTGCGCCCATTGCCTTCTGGACGTACATCCGACCCTTGTCGTGGGCCTGCGACCAGCCACCGTCGTTGTGTGGCCCGACGTAAATCCACGCGGCCTTGATTGGCGCCTTCTTCGCACTCGGTGCTGCGGTGCCCGTCGTCGCAACGGCGAGCGCTGCGAGCGCGATCGTCACGAGCGCGACCCCGAGCCCTACCCCTAGCTTCCTCATCTGGTCTCCTTGTGTTGGTCGGGAGCGAACCGTCCGCCGGAACGCGCCTCGTCTGTTTGCCGTCGTCATCCTCTCGTGCCGGATACCACTTGGCAACCGTTGACCGTTCGCCCGTTCACATATTCGGACGCACGATGCGGCCGAATGTTGCATCAGCCACGAGCCGACCGTCCTCGATCACGCTGTTTCCGCGCACCAGCGTTCGCACGACCCGCCCCCTCGAGGGCATGCCGACGAAAGGGCTCTGTGGATGCCGGTAGCGGAGATCCGCAACCTTGACCCGAGCTTCGTGGTCGAGGTCGACGAGGACGACATCCGCGGCGCAGCCGACCGCGACCCGGCCCTTGCGACGGAGTGAGAAGCGCTCGGCCGCCGCTGCCGCGGTGAGACCCGCGACCTGCGGCAGCGTCAAACCCCGCTCCTCGAAAACGGCGAGCAGCGTTCCCCGCAGCGTCTGCAGACCGGAGATCCCGCCCCACCAGGCGAACGCGTTGTCGCCTTGCTTCAGCTCGGGCGGGGCCGGCGAGTGGTCACAGGCGAGAATCGGGATGCGCCCGGCCTGTACCTCGGCCCACAACTCCTCCACCGCCGGACGGGGGCGGATCGCCGGCGAGCATTTCGCGAGTGCGCCGATCCGTTCGGCGTCCTCGTCGGTGAGCAGGAGGTACTGCGGGCAGGTTTCGCAGCTCACGTCGACGCCGCGGCCACGGGCCTCGGCAACGAGCAGCGCACTCGCCGCCGTACTGACGTGGACGATGTGGAGCGCGCAGCCCGTCTCCTCGGCGAGGAGGATCGCGCGCGTCACCGCCTCGACCTCGACGATCGGCGGACGGGTCGCGAGGTAGTCACCCATCGACGCGCGCCCCTCCACCCGCGCGCGCGCTGTGAGACCCGCGGTGATCGCGTCGCTCTCCGCGTGGACGGCGACCGGCAGGCCGAGACGCGCCGCGCGCTGCATGCCCTCGTAAAGCGTCAGGTCGTCTGCGGCCGGGAACTCCTCCATCCCCGTGGTGCACATGAAGGCCTTGAAGCCGACGACACCGCGCTCGGCGAGCTCGTCGAGCCGGTCGACGTCACCGGGCACGAGGCCACCCCAGAGGCAGAAGTCGACGTGCGCCCTACCCTGCGCCGCCGCGAGTTTGAGGTCGAACGACGCGCCGTCTACGGTCGGCGGAGAGGCATTGAGCGGCATGTCGAAGAGGCAGGTTCCGCCACCCATTGCGAATGCCTCCGTGCCGGAGGGGAACCCTTCCCAGTCGGTACCCGGGTCGTTCAGGTGAACGTGCGGGTCGACGCAGCCCGGGAGGACGTGGAGCCCCGAGGCATCGATCTCGACGGCGGCTCCCGGTAACTCGGGCGCGATCTCGACGATCGTCCCGTCGGTAATCCCGAGATCGGCGTCAATGACTCCGTCCGGGCAGACGACCCGGCCACCGCGCAGTAGAACGTCGAAACAACCCATACTCCGAGGAGACGTTATCGTCAGCGCGGATGTCGCACCTGGAACGCCTGATCGCCGGCGCCCGCGGCGCCGAGCCCGCCGACACCGTTGTGCGCGGCGGACGGGTGCTCTCCGTCTTCACGCGCGAGTGGCTCGAGTGCGACGTCGCGATCGTCGAAGGCACGATCGCAGGGCTCGGCTCGTACGAGGGGCGCGAGACGATCGATGCATCTGGCCGCTACGTCGTCCCTGGCTTCATCGACGCGCACATGCACATCGAGTCGGTCAAGCTCCTCGTCGACGAGCTCGCGCGCCTGATCCTTCCCCTCGGGACGACCGCAATTGTCGCCGACCCGCACGAGATCGCGAACGTCCTCGGCGTCGACGGTGTCCACTGGCTCCTCGACGCCTCCTCGGGACTGCAGCTCGACGTCTACTTCATGGCGCCCTCCTGCGTGCCGGCCTCGCCGTTCGAGTCGCCCCGACGGCCGCTCGGCCCCGGCGACCTCGAGTCGCTGATGCGCCGCCGGCGGGTGCTCGGGCTCGCCGAGATGATGAACTTCCCGGGCGTCGTCAACGGCTCCCCGGAGGAGCTCGCGAAGCTCGCCCTCGAAGGCGCCGCGCACGTCGACGGCCACGCGCCCGGGCTCCTCGGCAAGGAGTTGCAGGCGTACGCCGCGTCGGGGATCCGCTCAGACCATGAGGCTCTGACCGTGGACGAGGGGCGTGAACGCCTGCGTGCCGGAATGTGGCTCCTGATCCGAGAGGCCTCGATGGCGCGCAACCTGCAGGCGCTGCTGCCGCTCGTGCACGAGTTCGGCCCCGGCCGGATGGCGTTCTGCACCGACGACCGCGACCCCGAGGACATTGCCGATAACGGCCACCTCAACGGGATGGTGCGCGACGCGGTGGCGGCGGGCGTAGTGCCTGAGGATGCGATCGTGATGGCCTCTTTCCACCCCGCGCAGTGGCACAAGCTCGACCGGCTCGGCGCGATCGCTCCCGGCTACCAGGCCGACCTGCTGCTTCTTCCCGATCTTGTCGGCTTCGCGCCGGATACCGTTCTCAAGCGTGGCGTGCCGATCGAGGATCACGATTCCCCGCCGATCCCGGACTGGGTGCGCCAGACAGTACGGATCAAGCCCGTCACGCCTGCCGACCTCGCGATTCCCTCGCACGGCGCCCGGATCAGAGCGATCGGACTGATCGACGACCAGGTCGTGACGCGGTCACTCGAGTGCGACCCCGTCGTCGCGGGCGGCCACGCCGTCGCCGATGCGAGCGCAGGCCTGGCGAAGATCGCCGTCGTCGAGCGGCACCTCGCAACGGGACGGATCGGCCTCGGCTTCGTCTCGGGCTCCGGCCTTCGACGTGGGGCTCTCGCCTCGTCGGTCGCGCACGACGCCCACAACCTCGTGGTTGTCGGGATGAGCGACGAGGACATGGTCGTCGCCGTCGCGCACCTCGCCGAGATCGGTGGCGGCATCGTTGCGGTCGACGGTGGCAGCGTCGTGGCCGAATGCCCGCTCCCCGTCGCCGGTCTTCTCTCCGATGCCCCGCTTGCCGAGGTGATCGCGCAGAGCCTCGCGGCGAACGAGGCGGCCGCGGCCCTCGGCTGGTCGGGGGCGACACCGTTCCTGACGCTCGCATTCCTAGCGCTCTCGGTGATCCCCTCGCTCAAGATCACCGATCAGGGACTCGTCGACGTCGACCGATTCGAGATCGTTCCCCTGGAGGTGACGACGTGACCGAGAGCCGCACCGGCCTGACGTTCGACGACGTCCTGCTCGTACCGCGACGCTCCCGCGTGCGCTCGCGCCAGGACGTCTCGACCCGCTCCCGCTTCACCCCGGGGATCGAGCTCGAGGTGCCGATCGTCTCGGCCAACATGGACACGGTCACGACCGCGCCGATGGCCGTCGCGATGGCGCAGCTCGGCGGGCTCGGTGTTCTGCACCGGTTCCTCTCGGTCGAGGAGGAGGCTGCCGAGGTGCGCCGCGTGAAGCGATACCTCACGCACGTCATCGCCGAGCCGTACACGACCGAGCCGGGACGAACGGTCGCCGAGGCGCGGGTGGACGCTGCACGCCTTGCCGTCACCGGGTTCATCGTCGTCGATCCTGCCGGCCGGCTACTCGGCCTCCTCACGGCACGCGACCTCCTGGCCGGGGAGGACGGCGATCTCGTCGAGGCGCTGATGACGCCGCGCGAGCGGCTGGTCACGGCACCGCCCGGCGTCGCGCTCGACGAGGCACGACGACTCCTGACGGCGAGTCGCATCGAGAAACTTCCTCTCGTGCAGGAGGACGGCACCGTCGCCGGCCTCGTCACGCTCAAGGATCTTGCCGTCGCGGATCGCTACCCACGCGCCACACGCGACACCCTCGGCCGCCTTCGCGTCGCTGCGGCGATCGGCATCCGTGGCGACTACCTGGATCGCGCGAGTGAGCTGATCGCCGCCGAGGTCGACGCACTCGTCCTCGACATCGCCCACGGCCACGCGGACGCCGCGATCGAGGCAGTACAGGAGCTGAAGAGCGCCTGGCCCGACGTCGAGGTCGTGGCGGGCAACGTCGCGACGGGTGACGGTGTCACCGACCTCGCCGCCGCCGGCGCGGACGCGGTGAAGGTTGGAATCGGCCCCGGCTTTGCGTGCACGACACGACTGGTCGCGGGAGTCGGCGTGCCACAACTCTCGGCCGTGCTCGAGTGCGCCGAGGCCGCGCGGAGTATCGATGTGCCTCTGACCGCCGACGGTGGGATCCGTCGCGCGGGGCACGTCGCGACGGCGATGGGAGCCGGTGCGAGCACGGTCATGGTCGGCAGCCTCCTCGCCGGGCGCGAGGAGAGCCCGGGCGACGTCGTCCGCAAGCGCGGGCAGCTCTTCAAGGTCTACCGCGGCATGGCCTCACGCTCCGCGGCGGCCGCTCGCCTTGCGATCGAAGGTCGCGGCGACGCGCTCGACCAGTACGTCGCGGAGGGCGAGGAGATGGAGTTCCCGCTGCGCGGCTCGGTCGCCGGCGTGATCGAAGAACTTCACGGAGGCCTGCGCAGCGGCATGAGTTACGTCGACGCGACGACGATTGGCGAGTTCTGGCAGAAGGCAAGCTTCATCCGTCAGACGGAGGCGGGCGAGCGCGAGTCTCACCCGGGGTCGTCATGAGCACGCTCTACCGAAACGGCTGGATCGTGACGATGGACGACGCCGGCAGCGAGCACGAGAGCGGCTGGATCCTGGTCGACGGCTCGACGATCGCTGCCATCGGATCTGGCCCCGAGCCGGACGCGACCGAACGGGTCGATCTCGAAGGCGCGGTCGTGACGCCGGGCCTCGTCAATACGCATCACCACCTCTACCAGACGCTCACGCGGGCCCGGGCGCAGGAGGCCGACCTCTTCACGTGGTTGCACGAGCTCTATCCCGTCTGGTCGCGCATCGATGCCGACGCCGAGTACGCGGCGGCACGCACCGGCATCGCCGAACTCGCGCTGTCCGGATGCACGACCGTGTTCGACCACCACTACGTCTTCCCGCGCGGCCGCGATGGCCTGATCGAGGCCGAGGTGCAGGCGGCCCGTGAGATCGGCCTGCGGATCGTGGCGTCTCGTGGCTCGATGGATCTCGGTGTCTCCGACGGCGGCCTACCGCCCGACGAGCTGGTCGAGGAGCTCGACGCAGTGCTCGCCGAGACCGAGCGTCTCGCCGCGCTCCTGCACGAACCGGGGCCGGGCGCACGTGTCCAGCTTGCCGTCGCACCGTGCTCGCCCTTCTCGGTCACCGGGCGCCTGATGGAGGAGTCGGCCGCACTCGCGCGTCGCCTCGGCCTGCCGCTGCACACCCACCTGGCAGAGACCCTGGAGGAGGAGGCGTACTGCCTCGAGCTCCACAACTGCCGCCCCGTCGAGTACCTCGACCGACTGGGTTGGCTGGCCGACGACGTCTGGTGCGCCCACTGCGTCCATCTCTCGGAGATGGATATCTCCCGCTTCGCGGCGACCGGCACCGGAGTCACACACTGCCCTACCTCCAACCTGCGGCTCGGCGCCGGAGCCGCACCCGTGCGCGAGATGCTGCACGCCGGCGTCAGGGTCGGCCTCGGCGTCGACGGCTCCGCCTCGAACGAGCGCAGCGACCTCTTCTTCGAGGTGAAGCAGGCGCTCCTCGTCTCACGCGGACGGGACGGAGGGGCGGCGATGACGGCCCGCGAGGCGATCCGCCTCGGCACGCGGGGCGGCGCGGCGGTGCTCCGCCGCGACGACATTGGTTCGCTCGAGCCCGGCAAGTGCGCCGACTTCGCGGTCTGGCGCACCGACGGCCTCGAGCTCGGCGGAGTGGACGACCTCGTTGCTGGAATCGTCTTCGGTGGCCCGTTTCGGCCCAACCGGCTCGTCGTCGGGGGGGAAACCGTCGTCCGAGACAGCCATCTCGTGAACGCCGACGAGGCTGAGATCGCAAAGGCACATCGCGTCGAAGCGCGAAAGTTCAGCGGATGACCGTCTCGCTCTCGACCCACGTGCTCGACACTGCGACCGGCAAGCCGGCCGCGAGCGTCACCGTGGAGCTGCTCTGCGGTGCCGACCTCGTGGCGAGCACGGCGACGGACGCCGATGGCCGCGCCCGACTCGCCGAATCGCTCGACCCCGGCAGGTATCGACTCGTCTTCCATCCGCCTTCACCGTTCTTCACCCGGGTCGAGCTCGAGATCGTGCTCGAGGACGGCCACTACCACGTGCCCCTGCTCATCTCACCGTTCTCGTGCGCGAGCTACCGCGGCAGCTGAGCGTTGAGGAGCTCTCGGAGCTCTTCGAGGGGAGGACGCGATTCGTCGAGCTGCTGACAGCGCGCGAAGACCCGCTCGCGAACGCGGCAGCCGTGATCGACGAGCTGACCGATGCAGAGAAGCGCGAGTTGCTCGACGCCCACCCGGCGATCGGCCAGAAGCAGGGGCTCTCCGCGCGTTCGGCGGCCGAGCAAGGCACCGATGACGACCCAGACGTATTGGCCGAGCTTGCGCGCCTGAATGCCGAATACGAGGCGCGCCACGGCTTCCGCTTCGTCGTCTTCGTGAACCGGCGGCCGAAGGCCGTGATCCTCGAGATCCTCCGCGTCCGCATCGCCAACCCGACGGACGAGGAGCTCGAGACGGCCGTTTCGGAGCTCGTCGCGATAGCGACCGATAGGTGGGAGCGGTCGTGACCGTCGTCGCCACCGTCCTCGATCCGTACCTCACGGACTGGCTCAACCTCCTGATCCGCTGGCTGCACGTGATCGCGGCGATCGCGTGGATCGGGGCGTCGTTCTACTTCGTCCTGCTCGATCAGTCGCTCGAGGCGCCGACGAAGGTCGACGACCTCCGTGACGGTGTCGGCGGCGAGCTGTGGGAAATCCACGGCGGCGGCTTCTACCACGTCAAGAAGTACAAGGTCGCACCGCCCGTGCTGCCCGACCACCTCGCCTGGTTCAAGTGGGAGGCGTACACGACCTGGCTCTCGGGCTTCGCGCTGATGGTTGTCCTCTACTACTTCAACGCCCGGGCCTACCTGATCGACCCGGAGGTGGCCGATCTGACGCCGTGGCAGGCGGTCGCGATCAGCGTCGGACTTCTTGCCGCTGCCTGGGTTGTCTATGACGTCCTCTGTCGAGTGCTCGTCCGGCACGGCGTCGCGCTCTGGGTGCTCATCGTGGCCTTCACGGCTCTCGCGGCCTGGGGATGCGCGCAGCTCTTCCAACCCCGTGCCGCGTTCCTCCAGGTGGGCGCGATGATCGGGACGATCATGGCGGGGAACGTCTTCTTCAACATCATTCCCGCTCACTGGGAGCTGATCAACGCAAAGAAGTCGGGGCGCGACCCCGACCCGTTCCCGGGGGTCGTCGCGAAGCAGCGGTCGGTGCACAACAACTACTTCACGCTGCCGGTGTTGTTCACGATGATCGCCGGCCACTTCGCGTTCACCTACGGGGTCGAGCGCGCGTGGATCGTTCTGCTCGTGATCATGTTCGTCGGGATCCTCTCGCGCCTGTTTTTCAACCTTCGCCACCAGGGGAGGACGATCTGGGCGATTCCCGTCGCCTGCGTGGTCGTCCTCGCAGCGCTCGGCGTTGTGATCCGTCCCGACACCACACCGGCCGACAGAAACAGCGCCACGGTGTCGTTCTCGGAGGTCGCGCCGATCGTCGAGCAACGGTGCGCCGCCTGTCATTCGGACGCGCCGACGGAGCCGGGGTTCTCGACCGCACCCGCGGGAGTCGTGCTCGATACGCCGGAACAGATCGCCGCTCGCGCCGACGACATCGAGCGCGTGGTGTCCTCGAAGACGATGCCCCTCGGCAACGTCACCGGGATGACGGGCGAGGAGCGTGCGGCGCTCCTCGCGTGGATCGCGCAGGGCGCCTCGAACGGGAAGTAATAACCAGAGAAAGCGGTGGGGCTCAGGCTCTGCTCAGGGTGCGACGTTGAACCCAGGCGGCCGCCTGAAGGCGGTCACCCACCGCGCAACCTCCCTCGCGGCTCTGCGAGGGAGGGGTCACGGGGAACCCTACGCGAAGCGTGCAGCAAGCAGCTGACCGGAGGATGCTGCGATAGGCTCCTCCACGGCAGCATCCTTCGGCCTACACGAAGTCGAGTTGCACGGGGTTCGGGAACGCCCCGATTGCCTCACCGCGACGCATGAGCTCGGCGACCGCGGAGCGCCCCTCGTCGCCGTAGTCCTCCGTCAGCTCGTTGACGTACATCTCGATGAACCGATCGGCGACCGCCTCGTCGATGCCGCGCCCGAACTGGAGGGCGTACTCGAGCGCCTCGTCTCGGTGCTCGAGCCCACACCTGATCCCCTCGGCGAGCACCTCGGAGAGGTCGCCGAGGCGTTCGATGTCGCGTCGCGCGACGTTGACTCCGAGCGGTAGGGGAAGTCCGGTCTCGAGTAGCCACCATTCGCCGAGGTCGAGCACCTTGTGCAGGCCGATGTCGCCGAACGTGAGCTGGCCCTCGTGGATCAGCAGGCCGTAGTCCGCGCGGCCCGACGCGACCTCGTCGGGAATCAGCTCGAAGGGGAGCTCGCGGACGGGCATGTCGCCGAGGGCGAGCCTGAGCGTCAGGTACGCCGTGGTCATCGTCCCCGGCACGACGATCTCCCTGCCGCGCAGATCGTCGATCGAGGCCGGCTCGCGGCCGACGACGATCGGGCCGTAGCCCGTGCCGATACTCGCACCGTGCGGGAGGAGCGCGTAGTCCTCCTGCACGAAGGGGTAGGCAGCGAGCGAGATCGCGGTGACCTCGAGCCTTGCCGCTCGTGCCCACTGGTTGAGCGTCTGGATGTCGGCGAGCACCTGCTCGAACACGAAGCCCCTTCGGTCGACGAAGTCCGTCGTGAGCGCCCAGTACATGAAGGCGTCATCAGGATCGGGGCTGTGGCCGACTCGAATCTCCATTGCGAGCCGACGGTAGCACCCTGATGCCGCTTGCACGGGAGTGAACCGGCCGTGACCGCGGGTCGGATAGACTACCGGCATGGGATTCAAGGATCTGTTCTCGTTCCTCGGTCAAAGTTCGTCGAAAGAAGAGCGCGTGGCGCAGTACGTCATCCGCGAGCACGATCGTGGCCGTGCCCTGAACGACATCCTCGAAGACAAGTACGTCGTCAACCGACTTCAGTCTCCGCAGCAGCGTGCCCGTCTGCTCGACCGTCCCGAGATCATCAAGGCGATCGGCGGGGACATGTCCGAGGCCTCAGAGGGGTTCAAGGCCGGCTGAGCTGCCGCGGCGACAGGCTTCAGCCTGACGCCCGAATGTCGCGCGTCGATCCCCGCCGACGGCGCAAAGAGAAACGGCCCTGGGGGAGGGCCGTTTCGGATGAAGCGAGGGGAGGGGTTGGGATACCTCATTCATCGGCGCTCTGTCATGCTCGCCCATCCCTCGAACGAGTGAGCTCTGCCAGAAGCCTCTAGAACTGGAAGCGCTGCTCCTCGAACGGATCGGCGTCGTTGTGGTACCCGAGCCGCTCCCAGAAGCCCGGCTGATCGTCGGAGCGGAGCTCGATCCCGCGCAGCCACTTGGCGCTCTTCCAGAAGTACTTCCCCGGCACGATCAGCCGTAGCGGGAGCCCGTGCTCTGCCGTCAAGGGATCGCCGTCGGCGTGCGTCGCGAGCATCGCACCTTCGCGCTCGAGGAACTCGACGGGCACGTTGGCGGTGAACCCGGCCTCGGAGTGCGCGATCGCGAACCGCGCCGTCGGACGCTGCCCGACGAGCTCGCGCACCGCCGACCACGGGATGCCGCTGAACGTCGTGTCGAAGCGACTCCACCGCGTGACGCAGTGGATGTCCTGCGTCACCGCGACCCTCGGTAGCTCGTTCAGCTGCCGCCAGTCGAGCGTGAGGGGCTTGTCGACCTCGCCCGAGACCTTGAAGTCCCAGCCCGCGAGGTCCTTCGGATACTTCGCGACCGAGCCGGCATGAAGGACGGGCCACTTCTCCGTCAGGTACTGGCCCTCGGGCAACCGGGCCGGGTCGTAGCCGGCCTCGCGCGCCTTCTTTTCAGCCTTGCTCCTGAACATGCTCCTACACTAGACAGCGTGAGCACTCAAGCGTTACAGATTGCTGCTCGCCCACGGGAGTACGTTGGGGTCATCGGTACCGACGCGGCGAGCTACCTGCAGCGAATGGTCTCGAACGATGTCGAGGCGCTCGAGCCGGGCGAGGCCTGCCAGGCGCTGCTTCTGACCGCGAAGGCGCGGCTGATCGCGCCATTGACGGTGCTGCGACGCGGAACGGACGACTTCCTCCTGCTGACCGAGCCCACGCTCGGCGATCGCGTCGTGAACGAGCTCGTGCGATTCCGATTCGCCGCGAAGTGCACCGTCGAGCGCGAAACTCACTCGTCAACGATCGTGTTCGGGGAGCCGCTCGACGAATCGATCCCGACGGCCGACTACGGCGTGCCCGCGTACGAGTTGCTCGACGCCGCGCCGCCGTCCGGCGACGTCGTCTCCACGGACGAGCTGGAGAGACGACGGATCCTCGCGGGAACACCCGCGTGGGGCCGCGAGCTCGACGACCGCGTGCTTCCGGCCGAGGCCGGTCTCGAGGAGCGCGCGATCAGCTTCACGAAGGGCTGCTACCCCGGGCAGGAGCCGATCGCCCGGCTGCACTACCGCGGCCATCCGAATCGCGGGTTGCGCGTTCTCGAGCTCGCAGGACACGAGGTTCCCGCGTACGACGCGGAGCTGACCCTCGACGGAAAGGCCGTGGGACGGATCACGAGCGCCGTCGCGGACGGTGCCCGCATCCTGGCGCTCGCCTATGTACGACGCGAGGTCCCGAACGATGCGGTGCTCCTCCATGGCTCCGCCCCGGCGACACAGCTACACTCTGCCTCCCCGCGCCCGTAGCTCAGGGGATAGAGCGCTGCCCTGCGGAGGCAGAGGTCGCACGTTCGAATCGTGCCGGGCGCATAGCAGGGAAGTTTCGTGGTCTCTTTACGAGCCTCCTGCCTTTCGCGCAGCTCCGAGCGGCCCGCCGCTTCCAGTCAGATCCGTCGTAGATGGTCGCAGGCCGACCCCTATGGCAGTAGGACGTCCGAATCCTGGGCGATTCCTGGCTCGCTCTTTGCATTCGCACACCTAGCCTCCCGGCAACTGGTCGATCGACAGAGGAGAAAGCGGATGAGCACGATGAAGGGCGAGGAAAGCGGGGCGCGACCGACACCTCGGTCGGGACGAAGATGGAAGCGTTGGCTGGCCTGGGGAGCCGTTGGCTCGGTCGTGCTGTTCGGGCTGATCCAGCTGATCCCCTTCGGGCACCGCAACAATCCTCCGGTGGCAAAGGCGGCCGTCTGGCCGAACACGCGAGCGGAGACGCTTGCCGCCAACGGTTGCAACGACTGCCACTCGAACCTCACGAAGCGCTGGTGGGCGACGGAGATCGCGCCGGCGTCATGGCTTGCGCAAAGCGACGTCAACGGCGGCCGTAACGCGCTCAACTTCTCCGAGTGGGACAAGCCGCAAGCCGATCTCGACAACGTGATCGAAGCGGTGCAGTCGGGATCGATGCCCCCACTGCAGTACAAGCTCTTCCACGGCAACGCCCGGCTTGGTGACGCCGAGCGAACGCAGCTCGCGGACGGACTCCGGCAGCTGTACGCGACCGATCCGCCGGCCGGCACCAAGCAGGGCGGAGGCTGAGCGGGCACTCGAGCAACAGCGTGTGCGTGAAACCGCCGACCTCCTCGTCGGCCCCGAACTCGTCGCTCTCAACCCGCGACACGTACACACTCCCCCACCAAGATCCGCCACGGACGCTCCTCCCTCACCTGTCGACGCCCACAAGAAGTTGAGGGGCCGGCTCCCGCCGACCCCCCAACGCACTCTCTAGCAAATCCGCCTAGGCGGATTTCCTTACATCATCCCGCCCATGCCGCCCATGTCGGGCATGCCACCGCCGCCGCCGCTCTTCTCGGGAGCGTCGACAACGATGACCTCGGTCGTGAGGATGTTCTTCGCGATCGAGGCTGCGTTCTGCAGCGCAGAGCGCGTCACCATGGTCGGATCGATGATGCCGCTCTTGACGAGATCCTCGATCTCGCCGGTGTCGACATTCAGGCCCTGGCCCTTCTTGGCCGAGCGAACCTGATTGACGACGACCGAGCCCTCGAGACCGGCGTTGTAGGCGAGCTGCCGAAGCGGCTCCTCCAGCGCGCGGATGATGATGTTGGCACCGGTCTTCTCGTCGCCCTCGAGCTCGGCAAGAGCCTTCTTCGACGAGTCCGCCGCGTTCAGCAGCGCCACGCCACCGCCCGGGACGATTCCCTCTTCGAGTGCGGCTCGGGTTGCCTGCAGCGCGTCCTCGACCCGATGCTTCTTCTCCTTCATCTCCGTCTCGGTGGCTGCGCCGACCTTGACCACTGCGACGCCGCCAGCGAGCTTCGCCAGCCGCTCCTGCAGCTTCTCACGGTCGAAGTCCGAGTCGGTGTTCTCGATCTCGCCCTTGATCTGCTTGATCCGGCCCTTGATCGCCTCACCGTCACCGGCACCATCGATGATCGTGGTCGAGTCCTTGTCGACGACGACCTTGCGGGCATGACCGAGCTGCGTCAGCTTCGTGTTCTCGAGCTTGAGACCGAGCTCCTCGGTGATGACCTCGCCGCCCGTCAGGACAGCGATATCCTCGAGCATCCGCTTGCGGCGGTCACCGAAGCCAGGGGCCTTGACCGCAACAGCGGTAAAGACGCCACGCAGCTTGTTGACGACGATCGTCGCGAGCGCCTCACCCTCGAGATCCTCGGCGACGATGACGAGCGGCTTGCCGGCCTGAATGACCTGCTCGAGCACCGGCAGCATGTCCTTGACCGCGCTGATCTTCTGGTTCGCGATCAGGATGTACGGGTCGTCGAGCACGGCCTCCATGCGATCGGCGTCCGTGATCATGTACGGGGACAGGTAGCCCTTGTCGAACTGCATGCCCTCCGTGAACTCGAGCTCGAGGCCGAAGGTCTGGCCCTCCTCGACGTTGACGACGCCGTCCTTGCCGACCTTCTCGATGGCGTCGGCGATGACGTCACCAATCTCGCGCTCGCGAGACGAGATGGTGGCGACCCGGGCGATGTCTTCCTTGCCCGAGATCTCCGTCGACTGCTTCTTGAGATCGTCGACGATGATGCCGACCGCCTTCTCGATGCCGCGCTTGAGGCCCATCGGATTCGCACCGGCGGCCACGTTCTTGAGGCCCTCGCGGACGATGGCCTGGGCGAGAACGGTCGCCGTCGTCGTGCCGTCACCGGCGACGTCGTTCGTGGCCGTTGCGACCTCCCGGCCGAGCTGAGCACCCTGGGTCTCGCACGGGTCCTCGACGTCGATCACACGAGCAAACGTGACCCCGTCGTTG
>JAJAZN010000007.1 GCA_026785685.1 Thermoleophilia bacterium | reverse complement strand
GTCCATATCCTGCCTCGGGACCGGCCGCTGCTCGAAGAAGCGAACGGACCGACGCTGCTGGGCAAGGAGCGCGAGCTGCTCGTACGTGATCGATGAGAGCGTCTGCTTCGGATGCGGCACGGAGTCGACCATGCGGGGTGAGTAGTCGATCGAGTCGAAGCGCGCCCGGGCGGCGTCGATGACCGTATTACCCGTCGCGCAGACGGCGAAGTACTCGCGGAGCACATTGTGCGACCAGTCCATCTCGGAGAGCTCCATCGTGCCCGGCCGCTGGAGGCACTGATGCGCCGCGGACTCGTAGAACTCGAGCGTCTCCGTGATGTAGTCGCGCGCGAAGACGTCCCGTCTGGGCATCATGATCAAGCCCTTTTCGAGGCGGTGGATGTTTCGCCTCAGCTCGACGTGGCTCTGCCGATCCCGCTTCTTGTTCCGGTAGTAGTCGCGCCGCCCCCGTAGGGTGCCCGACTGCTCGCGGTTGAACGCGAGCGGAGCGACGAGGAAAGCGAGATGCGTCAGCACCCGACTCGATCCGAACACCTCGAGGAAGATGCGATTGGTCGCCTCATACGCCCGACGGATCCAGGTGATCGCGAGCAGGTCCTTCGCGATCTTCTTCAGCGTGTTCAGCACCCGACTACTCCTTGACGAACCGACTGCACCGTAGCGCGGCGCACGGAAAGACTACGGGAGCACTCGCTGGGGCTCCGCCTCCCGGCAGTAGAGCGGGAAGAGCGCGACTAGAATCACGGGGTCGACGTCTGACCGAGGAGATGAGAAGAAGGATGGCAGAGAGCGCCACAGAACGCCGGGAGCGCATCCGCGCTGAGCCGATGGCGCCCATCGGAACCCACGGCGGGCTCTTTGCTGGCACCTTGTCGTCGTACCGGCAGGTCGTGTCCGAGCGGTATCTGCTGGGGCTGCTCGTCAAGCGTGAGCTCAAGGCACGGTACAAGGACAGCTCTCTTGGGTTCCTTTGGAGCCTCATCCGTCCGCTCACCCAGCTGCTCATCTACTATTTCGCTCTCGGCGAGATTCTCGGTCTCGCGCGGCAGATTCCCTCGTTCGCGGTGTTCGTCTTCATCGGGCTCACCGCGTGGAGCTTCTTCACGGAGATCGTCAGCGGCGGCACCACATCGATTGTCGGCAACAGCGGACTGGTGAAGAAGGTCTACCTACCTCGCGAGATCTTCCCGCTGAGCACGATCGGCGGCGCCCTGTTCAACTACGCGATCCAGCTCAGCATCCTCCTCGTGGCGACTCTCGTAATCGGGCAGTTCCCCGCCAGGGCGGAACTCGCCCTGTTCCCTCTCGCTTTCGCCGTGATCCTCATCAACGCTGCGGCCTTGGCGCTGCTCCTCAGCGCTGTCAATGTCTACCTCCGCGACACGCAGCATCTCGTCGAGGTCATCCTCACCGTGCTCTTTTGGGCGTCGCCAATCGTCTACTCGTTCACGTTCGTGCGAGAAGCGCTCGACGGCAGCCTGCTGGAGCAGTTGTACCTGGCGAACCCCGTCACCGTCGCGATCCTCGGAATGCAGCAGGCTCTGTGGGTCGCGGGAAGCGAGAGTGGGACCGCTGTCTGGCCGGACGACCTCGTGCCTCGGATGTGGATCGCGCTCGGTATCGGCGTGGTCATGCTGTGGGCGAGCCAGAGAGTCTTCTCCCGCCTTCAGGGCAACTTCGCACAGGAGCTGTGAGATCACCATGTCAACACCCATCGTCTCCGTTCAGGACGTGTCGAAGCGCTTCGTTATCCATAAGGACAAGTCGGTAAAGGAGCGCGTCCTGAACGCCGCCCGGTCCCGTCAACACCGGGACGACTTCTGGGCACTCAAGAACGTCTCCTTCGAGATCGAGACCGGATCGACCGTTGGTCTCGTCGGCCACAACGGCTCTGGAAAGAGCACACTACTCAAGGCGGTGGGGGGGATCATCGAGCCCACCTCGGGATCCATCTGGCGCCGTGGGCGCCTCGCAGCCCTTCTGGAACTCGGCGCCGGCTTCCACGCGGACCTCACCGGACGCGAAAACGTCTTTCTCAACGCGGCGATCCTCGGTCTGAGCCGAGAGGAAACAACGCGCAAGTTCGATGAGATCGTCGCGTTCTCCGGTATCGAGGAGTTCATCGACACGCAGGTCAAGTTCTACAGCTCGGGCATGTACGTCCGACTCGCATTCGCGGTCGCCGTGAATGTCGATCCCGATCTGCTGCTCGTCGACGAAGTCCTCGCAGTCGGGGACGAGCCTTTCCAGAAGAAATGCATGGACAAGATTGCGGACTTCCAGAGCGAGGGCCGCACAATCGTCCTGGTGAGCCACTCTGCCGATCAGGTGGGCTCGCTGTGCGATCGCGTGCTCGTACTCGATCACGGCGAGGTGCAGCACGACGGAGACACCGCCGAGGGGTTGCGCGTGCTCCGTGCCGGGTTCGATCGGGCTCGGCAGTCCGCGTCAACGAGCTCACCCATGGTTGGCGGCCTGCCCCGACTTCTCGACGTCACGACGCACGCGGATCTGATCGACAGCACGGGCGTCCTGCGAGCGGGTGCGAATCTCACCATCTATGTCGACATCGACCTGGACCGGGCCCCCGAGGGGTGGATGGCTGGCATCGCCATCGAGACGCCGTTAGGTCAGCCTATCTATCGGGTGAACACCGACGGGCTCGGCGTGGAACTCCCCCGCACCGCAGGTCGTCACCGCATCAGCTTTCTCTTGCCGGAGCTCTCGCTCGGAGGCGGTCAGTACCAGGTGAACGTCGGACTCGCGGCGAAGGACGGCACGACGTTCGACCGACGCCGACCCGCGACGAGCTTCTTCGTCGAGCATGACCATCAAGGAGCTGGAGTCGTTCGGATGGACTCCTCGGCGCAGTACGCGCCCCTCGACCCCTGACGCCCAGCGCGGTCAGCTCTGCCTGCGCCGCTTCCGCCCGACTGCGCGCACGAAGTGCCGAGCCGGGTTCCGTAGCTCGACGACCCGAGCGTCGAGATCGGTGGCGCGCGCGAGCGCGCTCTCCAGCTCATGCCGCAGAGACCCGTTGGCGCTCATGATCTGGTCGAGTTCGCCGCGGAGCCGAGCGAGCTCGGCGTCACGGTGGAGACCCTGCACCTCGTAGAAGTCCATCAACTCGATCAGTGCTGCGCGCCACTCCTGCTCACGCTCGGAAACCAGTTCATTCACACTGGCCGTCCTTTCATTGTGGAGATGATCTCTTGCAATCGTGATTCGGCGGCGCGCGCGAGTGGAGTTGCACTGGCGAGATGCGCGCTACCGTTCACGAGACCTGGTGCGTGGAGAACCGCCGCCCCCAGTGTGAGATCCGAGGGGAAGAGGTTGTCCCACCTCCGCGCGTACCGGGCGACCTTATCGTTCGTGAGCGAGATCCGGGGCACGCCGTAGGACTCGGCGACGATTCGGCCATGGAGCGAGGTCCCGATCCACAGCGCCGCCCCGGCGATCTCGGCGACAAGACGCGACGGCGCTCGGTCTCGTATCCGATCGCACTCGACGTGCTGATACCGCTTCCGAAGCAGCGCGATCAGGGCGTCGTAAGCGGAAACGCTGTCGTGCCCATGGGTGATCCCCGCGGCGAAGAGCCGCACGGGCACGCCCGTAGCCTCCCACAGCTCAGCGATGAGATCAGCCACCCGGGTCAATCCGGAGATCGTCAGCTGCTCCACGTTGACCTGGAGAAGCAGGTACGGCGCGCCCTCCGGTTCGACGATCTCCTCCCTGCTCCACCCCTCCGCCGATGAAATGGAATGGATCACGTCAGGTGAGAGCACGGACGGTATCGAGTGCGTGTCGAGGAACGACTGCGACTCCTCATCCCGCACGGTCAGATGAGAGGCGGTCGCCAGGATGCGCATGGACTCGGCCATTGCGTCCGGCGCCAGCCCGCGGCTGAGGTGTGACACCCCCACCGAATTCACGATGAGCGCAGCGGATCGATTGAGCGGGTATCGGTCGAGAGCAGGAAGGTAGGCCGGCGCATGGAGAGGAAGCCCTGAGGCAAACCGGGCGAAAATCTCCTGGGCTCCCACCTGAGCGGACGAGAACACGCGCCGCTCCAGCTCGGGCAGGGACATCCCGAAGGCATCCACCACCCGCACTCCGCCGACTTCCCCTCCGACGACCCACACCGCGCGATAAGCGCGGGTGGAGAGCGCCTCGTGCATGCTCATGATCGGGAGATCCGGGGTCGCCGCAACGTGCGCGCTGAGGACCGATGCGGCATCGACGTCGAACCCTGCGGCGACGAGATACTGGCGGGTCAGGAGATGGAAGAGGAGATCGCCGAAGTTGTCGCGCTCGAAGGCGCCGACGAGCAGAACGCGTTCCACCCCGGTCCGGACCGTCATGTCTTCGACTCGCCCTGCTCCCGTCGACGCACTTCGAGCGACCGCGCCGAACGCGTGGCCTCGTCATCGAGGTCGACGGTGGTGGCGGCGCGAAGAGCACGCCACTTC
>JAJAZN010000006.1 GCA_026785685.1 Thermoleophilia bacterium | reverse complement strand
CCGCCGCAAGCGCGCTCGCTCGGCGACGGCGGCCTCTGGACGACCGTGCGCGACCTCTTGCGCTGGAACGACGCGCTCAGGTGGACATGTTCGGGATCAGCGACGTGCTTCACACAACCGGAAGGCTCGACGACGGCTCTCCGTTCGACTATGCCCGGGGTGTCCGAGTGATTGACCGAGGGAGCGACCGCATTCAGAGCCACGGGGGCAGCTGGGGCGAGACGGCCGCGAAGCTCGTGCGACTCCCCGACCGCGGAGCAAGTTTCGCGTCGCTCGCACCCGCCGGCGGCGCGGAGGCGGTGATGGCCCTGTCGTCATCGCTCGAGGATGCGCTGCTCGCAGGCTAGGCCGTCTCAGGTCGCAGCGGGCTCGTCGACCGGCGCATCCATTGCCCGCAGGCGCCGGACGCGCTCCGACAACGGTGGATGCGTCCGGAACATCCGTGAGAGCCTGTCTGTCTCGAACGGGTCGACCGGGTAGAGCGGCTCGGTCGTGGGCGAGGTCGCGAACGAGACGAGCTCGCCGGCGCGGTCGAGCCGGAGCAGGGCGGCGGCGAGATCGTGCGGGTTCGACACGCGGCCGGCCTCCTCGTCGGCTGCGTATTCACGGCGCGGAGAGAGCAGCGCGTGCGTGAACGCCGACGCGATCGGCCCGAGGATGAACAGGAGCGCACGCGAGAAGTAGCCACCGAGCCGGCTCAGCTCGACCAACATCGTCGCGAGCAACACGGCGAACGTCTGGGTGAGGACATCGAGGCTCCGAATGTGGGCGAGCTCGTGGGCGATGACCGCCTCGAGCTCCTCGCGTCGTAGGGCACGGAGGAGCCCGGTCGAGACCGCGAGCGTGGAGCTCCCCGGCCCACGGCCGACGACAAAGCTGCGCGGAAAGCCGTCCTCGATGAGCGCGAGCTTCGGGGCGGGGATCCCCACCTGGGCGGCGACCTTATCGGTCGTCGATCGAAGCAGCGGATCCTCGGCGAGGGCGAATGGCCGCGCTCCGAGCATTCCGAGGATGCTGCGATCACCGAGCCAGTAGACGGCGATCGCGGCGCTGAGCCCGCAGAATGCAAAGCGGGCGGCGCTGCGCTCGCCGCCGATCCGCCAGCCGACACCCGCCGCGAGCGCGACGAGGAAGCCGACGAGAACGAAGGCCTTACAGAGGTTCGCCGTGGCCCGGCGGCGCACTACCCGTCGTCGTCGGGGTTGTCGCTCTCCGCCTCGAGGCCGCGTGGCGGCCAGTCGGGCTCGGGCGCGTCACACCTGCTCGAGCAGTGCACGGACGCAACGTTCTGGAGCGGCACGAGGATGTGCCCGTTGAGCTCGACGTGGGGGACATCCTCGATCGAGCAATAGGCTGTGAGGACGCCCTCCTGGTACTCGCCGCCAAACAGCGCCAGCTCGACCTGCTCACCTTTGTACTTGTTCGTGTAGTCCTCCACCGCTCCGCCAGTCTACCGCGCGCCACCCGCACGGCCGGGTCACTCAACAGCCGAATCGTCAGCCGTCCACCCGGAAGACCTCGCAGTTCCCGATCGGGCCGTGCTCGACACCGAAGTGCGCCAGTGCCGCGCGGAGAGGGCCACCGTGCGCGACGACGAGCACGAGTCCTTCTGGATGGGCTTGCCTGACACGCGAGAGCGCCGCCACGACGCGCTCGGCGACCGCCTCGGTCGTTTCGCCGTCGCCCCAGGCGCCACGCTTCGCGTCGGGGAACTGCTCACTGATCTCGGTGTCGGTGAGACCCTCCCAGGTGCCGAAGTTCTTCTCGCGGAGACCCTGGTCGATGGACACCGAAAGCCCATGGCGCGCCGCGACGGCCATTGCCGTGTCGCGTGCGCGCTCGAGATCGCTCGAATACACGGCGACGAGCGCTTCAGCAGCGAGCTCATCCGCGAGGGCCGTGGCCTGGCTCGCCCCCGTCTCATTGAGCGGGATATCGGTGTGCCCCTGGACGCGCCGACCGAGATTCCAGTCGGTCTCGCCGTGCCGTGCAAGCAGGATGTGCGCCATCGGGTTACCGTACCCGGATGCCGATCGTGCAGGCCACCGCACTCCGTCAACGCGTCGGTGTTGACATCGACGTCGTCTCCCGCGCTCTCACGGTCGCGGTCAGCCGAGAGCTGGGCGAGGATCCATCAGGCACGTGGGTCACGTGGCAGGTGCTGCCTCCAGGTGGCTACCGGGAGGGGGAGGATGCCCCACTCAGGCGGCGGGATGCCCGGCACGTAGTGCACTAGAATCGTCGTGTGGATCTCGGGCTTGCGGGGAAGGTTGCGCTCGTCACCGGCTCGAGCCGGGGGATCGGCCGCGGGATCGCATCCCGGCTCGTCGAGGAGGGCGCCGACGTTCTCCTTTGTGCGCGCGGGGCAGATGACCTCGACGCAGCCATCGCGGCGCTGCCGGGGCCTGGTCGCGGCGTCGGTCTCGTTGCAGATGTTACGACTCCCGAGGGAGCCGTGGCTGTTGTGGCTGCGGCCGTCGAGCACCTCGGTGGTCTCGACATCGTCGTCAATAGCGTCGGCGGCTCGGGTGCCCGATCATTCGAGGCCATGGACGAGGCGGACCTTCGGACTGTGCTCGGCAAGACCCTCTTCCCGGCGCTCAACGTCTCCCACGCTGCGTTGCCGGCGTTGCGCGAGCGGGGGGGCGGGGTGATCGGAATGGTCACCTCGATCTGGGGACGAGAGGGAGGCGGCGGGCCGAGCTACAACGTCGCCAAGGCCGCAGAGATCAGCCTTGCGAAGGCGATGGCGAGCGACCTGGCCAAGGAGGGGATCCGCGTCTTCAGCATCGCGCCGGGCTCGACGTTGTTCCCCGGCGGCAGCTGGGAGCGGCGCCTTCGGGATGACCCGGGGGGCATGGCGAGCTTCATCGACCGTGAGCTCCCCTGGGGCCGTCTCGGGACGGTCGACGAGGTTGCCGATGTGATGACCTTCCTGGTCTCGCCGCGCGCGTCCTGGGTCGTCGGGGCCTGCGTGACCGTCGACGGCGGACAATCGCGCTCGTTCTAGCTCGCTTGCGCTGCTTCGCGTAAGGCGCTGAGACCCTTGAGGGCGACTACGCTGCAGACGTGGAAACTGCCGACCGATCGGGACTGAGCTTCGAGCATCGCATCCGTGAGCAGGAGCGGCTGCTCTCACCGCAGGCGGTGCGATCGTTCGAGACCCGCGGGCGCGAGGAGCCAGAGTTGCCGTGCAGCGTTCGTACGCCCTTCCAGCGCGATCGTGACCGACTCGTGCACTCGAAGCCGTTCCGACGGCTGAAGGGCAAGACGCAGGTCTTCATCGACCCGCAGGGCGACCACTACCGAACCCGCATGACCCACACCCTCGAGACAACAGCGATCTCCCGTGTCGTCGCGCGGGCGCTGCGTCTCAACGAGGATCTCGTCGAGGCGATCGGGCTCGGCCATGACACCGGGCACACGCCGTTTGGTCACGCGGGTGAGCAGGCCCTTGACGCCGCGCTGAACGCGGAATGCGGGAGACGGTTCCGGCACAACGAGCAGTCGTGGCGGATCGCGCGCCGGCTCAACCTCACCCACGAGGTCTGTGACGGAATCCTGACTCACACGGGCGAGCAGGAGCCGGAGACGCTCGAGGGAAAGATCGTTCGTCTCGTCGATCGGGTCGCGTACATCAACCACGACATCGACGACGCGATTCGCTACGGGATCCTCAGGGAGAGCGATCTCCCACGCGCTGAGATCGAGCTCCTCGGGCCGACCGGCACGGAGCGGATCGATCGCCTCGTCCACGATCTCGTCGAGACCTCGGAACGCGCCGGCATGATCGAGCAGAGTCCCGAGATCGGCGAGGCGATGCTCTCTCTGCGAGCGTTCATGTTCGAGCGCGTTTATCTCGGCCCCCAAGTCGGTCCGGAGCACGAGCGGGCGCGCAACGTCGTGCAAGCGATCTTCGGGCGGCTCGTCGAAGAGCCCGGGCTGCTTCCCCCCGGCGACGGGGATGACGGCGAGCGCATCACCGACTACATCTCGGGCATGACCGATCGCTTCGCACTTTCCTACATTGGAGAGAGCTCGTGACCCGGATCAAGGGTCAGACCGTGCGGGACGTGATCGCGGCGGCCAACATCGTCGATGTCGTCAGTCTCCGAACGTCGTTACGTAAAGCGTCCGGGATGCGGTACATGGGACGGTGCCCGTTTCACGAGGAGCGGTCGGCGAGCTTCTCGGTCAACTCCGACCTCAACCTCTATCACTGCTTCGGGTGCGGCAAGGGCGGCGATGTGGTCACGTTCGTCCGTGAAACCGAGGGCCTCGACTTCGTCGGTGCGATCGAGTGGCTCGCCGAGCGTTTCCGGGTCACGCTCGAGTACGAGGAGAGCTCACCCGTGGCGGACGATGCTCGAAGAAAGCGGGAGCGTCTCTACGCGGTGCTCGACCAGGCCGCCGCATTCTTCGAGCGCCACCTCTGGGAGGGTGCCGACGGTGAGCCGGTGCGTGCGTATCTCGCGAGCCGGGGGCTGGGGGAGACGGTCTCGAAGGAGTTTCGGCTCGGTCTCTCGCCGGGCGAAGGCCTTGCCGCGAAGGCGCGTGAGAAGGGGTTCACTGCAGAGGAGCTGCGCACAGCTGGGCTCACGAACCAACGGGAACGCGACTACTTTCCGCCCCGCTTGATGTTTCCACTGGCGGACGCTCGCGGTCGAATCATCGGGTTCCAGGCACGCAAGCTCGACGACGACGACCCGCTCAAGGGCAAGTACGTCAACTCACCCGAAAGCGATCTCTTCAAGAAGAGCCACGTGCTCTACGGGCTTCATCTCGCACGGCCGGCAATCGCGAAGCAGGATCGAGCCGTGGTCGTCGAGGGGAACACCGACGTGATCGCGCTGCGCCAGGCCGGGTTCGAGCCGGTCGTCGCCTCCATGGGAACGGCATTGACGGAGCAGCACCTGAAGGAGCTCGCGCGGTTGACCAGGCGGCTGTACCTCTGCTTCGACTCCGATGCCGCAGGCGAGGAGGCGACCCTCCGGGGAATGGAGCGCGCGCAGGAGCAGGGCTTCGAGATCAGAGTCGTCACGCTTCCACCCGGACAGGATCCGGCTGACGCTCCCGACGGCTTCGAGCTCCGGCTCGGACAGGCAGAGAGCTACCTGCACTACCGCGTCCGGCTCGAGCTCGACCGGGCCTTCGATCGGCAGGAGGGGTTCGTGCGCGCCCGTGAGATCCTCGCGAAGGCCGACGACTCCCCGGAGCGCCAGGAAGCGGTGCGCCTCGTCGCAGACCGGCTCGATCTGCCGCGCGAGACGCTCTCCGGAATCGCTCCCGCTCGTGGAAGCGCGAGTGGCGTGAATACGAACCAACCGAAGAAGCTTCTCGACGCGGGCATCCGACTCGAGCGCGAGGCGCTCGCGGCGGTCGTCACCCACCCCGGGCTCATTGATGCGCTCACGGGACTCTCGGAGGAGCATTTCGAGCTCGACGAGCATCGGCGGATGCGCGCGTCGCTCATCGCTCGGCGGCCGCCCGATCCCGATCTCGTGCCGCTCCTCGCGGAGCTCGATGCTACCGCTTCGACCGAGGGAATCACGAAGCAGACCGGCACCGAGATGTTGCTCCGATTGCGTGAGAAGAAGCTCAGACGCGACCTACACGGCGAGACCGACCTCGCTCGTGCGACCGAGTTGCAGGCGCACATCGCAAAGGTTCGTCAGGCGTTGACCGAGCTCTCCTGAGCCTAATGGCTGTGGATCCAGGCTAGGGCGCCGGGTCGGTCGGTACGCGGGGCCGTGGCTCGGGGTGCGCGGGTGGCTCCTGGTAGACGAACAACCCGAGCGCAACCCGTCGGACCTGCTGCCGGAGCGTGTCGCCGGTCGGTTCTCCGGGGTGCGACCAGGCAGCGGCAACCTCTGCTCCGAGGAGGAGCGCTGACGCAGCCAGATAGACGGAGTAGAGGAAGACGAGAGCCGAGGTCAATGACGCGTAGACGACGCTGACGCTGAGGCTCCTGACGCGCTCGAAGATCATCCCGGAGACCAGCGAGATTGCGAGGAGCAGAAGCGCGGTCACGATGGCTCCGGCCAGGGCGTCACCGATGCGTAAGCGCCGCGCAGGGACGAAGCGGTAGAGGAGCAGCACGACGGCCGTCGTCACGAGCAGCGGAGCACCGCGGCGGATTCCCTGTTCGAGAAGTCCTCCGTCGAGCCCCAGGGCATCGAGTGGCTGTTGGATCCAGCCGAACACGACGGCCTGGGCGAGGTTCAGGAAGACGACGACGAGCACGAGAGCAGCTGCGCCGACGATGAGGATCACATCGACCAGCTTGCCGCGAACGGGCGGGCGGCCTCGCTCCACCCGCATCGCCACTTCGAGACCCGCGCGGAGCGCGGCCATCATTCCCGTGGCGGCCCAGCCAAAGACAAGCAGGCTGACGAGCCCAAGCGCGGTCGCAGGTGAAGCCAGCTTTGCCAGCTTCTCGATCTGGCGCGTGACGTCGGCTCCACCGCTCTCGGTGAGTGGGAATCGGTCGACGATCTCCGTGATCACGTCATTGCGAAGGCTGTCGTTGCGGAGGACGATCCCGAAGATTGCGACGAGGATGATCGAGAGGGGAACGAGGGAGAACAGCACGCGATAAGCGATGCCGGCCGCATGCTGGCCGCAGCGATCGGCGAAGTAGCCGTCGATCGCCTGAGGAATGACGCGGAAGAGCGTCCGCACGAGGCGGAGCGGCGAGCGCACGACCCGCAACAGCCATGGGTCGGAGCTGCGGGCGGTAGGAGCCTCGTCCATCAGGCAAGTCTAGGCGCCCTCCCGGGGCAGCACCCGCATGCGCTCGGTACACTTCCGGCCGCTCCATTCCCCGGTAGCTCAATTGGCAGAGCATTCGGCTGTTAACCGAAGGGTTGTTGGTTCGAGTCCAACCCGGGGAGCTCGCAATACGACTCGGCATGCGAAGGGCGCCCTCTCGGACGCCCTTCTTGGTACCGGATTTGGTACCGGAACGCGAGTAGATTTTCTCTTCGACGGCGAACATTCGAGCCCGCGTAGCCGGGGTGGCGTCGAAACGGCTTTAGCTCGCGAGCCAGTACGCGAGTGCGGCGACTCCGAGAGCGAAGACGAATAGCACGGCGAAGATCAACGCCATAGCGCCGATTGCGACGACCGGCGTCTTGTCCGCAGTCCCCATCGCGACCGCGTCCTCTGGTTGTTCCGAGCTTTCTGATTCCGATTGGGGCTCGTCGGCCACGTTCTCACCCTCCTGTTGCGAACCTTGTACCGAACTTTGTACCCAACTGGCGTGACCTGAGCCTATCTCACATCACCTGAGCAGCTTGAAATAGCGCTACATGCCTGAGCAGACACCATTCCAGCGTCCTGTTAACCGAAGGGTTGTTGGTTCGAGTCCAACCCGGGGAGCTCTCTAGACCACTGTTCATGCGGAAACGCAGGGTGGCGCCCGCGCGACGTTCCCTTCTTGGTACCAAACTCAGGATCAGCCAGGATTCTCTGCAATCTCGCGAGAACAGTCTTCGTGAGCGAAGCCGAGGAAGCCGATCTGGCGGTCTCGCCTCAGCCGGTGACGCTCTTCGCCCACGTGGTGATGTCGGCGATCGCTGCCGGCCCGATGCCGCAGCAGCCGCCGATCGCAACGGCTCCTCGCTGTCGCCAGTCGTCGAGGAGGTCGCCGGAGAACCCGTCCACACGAGCTCCGTGCCACTCGTAGATGTCCCCATTCCAGACGCGGCCCCAGTTGGGATAGACGACGAGCGGCAGGTCGGTCGCGCCCCGCGCCAAGTCGAGGAGCGAGGCGATGTGTTGTGGCGGCGTGCAGTTCACGCCGACGGCGATCGGTCGGCTGGTGCGGGTCACCGCCCGGATGGCGTCGGCGAGCGGAGTGCCGTCACTCAGGTGGGCGCCGTCGCGACAGCAGAACGTGACCCACGCCTCAACATCAACCTCCGTGAGATGCTCGGCGAGGATGGAGGCCTCGCGCCCGCTCGGGCTCGTCTCGATCGCGAGCAGGTCGGGCT
>JAJAZN010000005.1 GCA_026785685.1 Thermoleophilia bacterium | reverse complement strand
GAATGACCTCGGCGATCGACGCCACACTGGTGACGATGTCGTCTCCCTCGGGGATCGCTGCGATGAGAGCTCGGCTCTCGGGCTCCCGGACGATCAGCTTCATCAGTGCGGACGCGTCTGCGTAGACGTCGCTATCAGAGCGAGCGCTTCCTGGCGGACCGCCCTCCCGCTCGCTCAGGAGTCGCCGATGTGCTCTGAAGCACCAAGGAGCCGGTCGACCGCGGGCGCGAGCTCGCCCTCGTCGGCGAGCGACCGTGCGACCGCTCGCGCCCGCTCGAGCAGCGCCGTGTCCTGCCGCAGCCGGGTGAAGTGGAGATCGGAGAGCCCCGACTGCCGCGCGCCGAGGAGCTGGCCCTCGCCGCGGATCTCGAGGTCGCGCTCGGCGAGCTCGAAGCCGTCGTTCGTCTGCACCATCGCCTCGAGCCGATCGTGGGCAACGTCGGTGAGGTCCTCCTTCGGGCCGGAGACGAGTAGACAGTACGACTGCTCCGCCCCACGCCCAACCCGGCCGCGGAGCTGGTGGAGCTGCGCGAGGCCGAAACGGTCGGCCTCCTGCACGATCATGATCGTCGCGTTCGGCACGTCGACGCCGACCTCGATGACCGTCGTCGCGACGAGCACGTCGATCTCGCCGGCCTTGAAGTCCGCCATGATCGCGCGCCGCTCCGGCGGCTTGAGTCGGCCGTGCAGGCAGCCGACGCGGAAGTCCTTTAGCTCGGCCCGGCGCAAGCGCTCGGCCTCGTCCTCGGCCGCTCGGGCCACGGTCAGCTCCGATGCCTCGATCAGCGGGCAAACGACGTATGCCTGGCGACCGTCCCGAAGGTGCCGCGTCAGGCGCTCGTACGCCTCGGAGCTGCGGTCGTCGGTGACCCAGGCAGTAACGATCGGCTTCCGGTTCGCGGGCGGTGCCGTGATCTCGGAAACGGACAGGTCGCCGTAGACCGTGAGGGCGAGCGTGCGCGGGATCGGCGTCGCAGTCATGTGGAGGACGTGCGGACTGCGCCCCTCGGCGAGCGCGGAGCGCTGCTCGACGCCAAAACGGTGCTGCTCGTCTACGACGGCAACGGCGAGGTCGCGGAAGTCGACCTCCTTCTGGATCAGCGCATGCGTGCCGACGGCGATCTGCACGTCGCCCGACGCGATCAGCTGACGGACGTTCGCATGCTCCTTCGCGCTCAGCGCGCTCGTGAGAAGCGCGACGCGCACCCCGAGCTCGGCGCAGATCCCCTCGATCGTGAGGAAGTGCTGCTCGGCAAGAACCTCCGTGGGAGCCATCATCGCGCCCTGCCGATCGGCCTCAACGGCCCGTAAGAGCGTGTGCAGCGCGACGACGGTCTTGCCCGAGCCAACATCACCCTGCAGCAGCCGCTGCATCGGCGTTGTCTTTGCAAGATCTCGGTCGATCTCCGCGATTGCTCGATCCTGCGCGTCGGTGAGTGTGAAGGGGAGCACCTCCCGGTAGCGCGCCAGCAGCGCGCCAGCGGCGGGCAGTGCCTCCGCGACGAGCTTCTCGCGCTCCGCCGTCCGGCGGGCGAGCGCGAGCTGGAGCACGAGGAGCTCGTCGAAGGCGAGACGACGCCTCCCTCGCTCGGCCTCCTCGGGTGAGCGGGGTCGGTGCAGTGCAACGAGCGCGTCGGCGCGCAGCGGCAGCCGCTCCGATGCGGCGAGGCGGGCCGGCAACGCGTCACCCTCCGCGCGCGCCTGCTCGAGGGCCGCACCGACGAGCGCGCGTAGCTGCTTCTGCGCGAGCGCCTCGCTGGCGGGATACACGGGCGCGTAGTCGGCCGTCTCCGTCGTCTCGCCGAGGTCGTACGTCTCCACCTGAAACCCGTAGCGATTCGGCTTCCCACGCAACCGCACCTTCGTCCCGGGCACGAGCTGTGCCTCGAGCCACGGCTGGTTGAACCACGTCGCCTTGATCTCGCCCGTGCCGTCGCTGATCCGTGCGGTGAGAATCTTCAGTCGCCCGCGGCTCCGACGCGAGGTCGTACCCAGAACGACTCCCTCGATCACGGCCTCGTCCTCCCCGAAGAGATCGCGAATCTCCTTCTCCTCGATCGGATGCTCGTAGCGTCGCGGCCGGTGCCAGAGCAGGTCGCCGACCGTGCGGAGGCCGAGCTTCGCGAGCCGCCCGCGCACGGCGGGACCGACCTTCGGCAACGTCTCGACGCCGGCGGCGAACGCCTCGGGTCGCGGAGCGCTCCGCGGCCGCGGCCAGGTCGTCGGCGGGTCCATGCCGGCGAAGCCGACCGGGAGTCGGATCTCAGTGAGTGAGCGTGCCACCGGGAACGAGTATAGGACCGTAACCGGCGCGGGCCCAGGACTACGCGTCTACTCGTCGTCCTGGAACCAGAAGAACCCGACAGCTCCGGGGCCGGCGTGCGTGCCGACGACCGCCCCGAGGTTCTCGACGAGCTCGATCTCGGCCTGCGGTCGCGCCTCGAGCGCGAGCGACGTAATCTCGTCGATCCACTCCGGTGCGTCGGCGTGAGCGATCGAGACTCGGAGTCCGGGGCGATCCTCGGTCGCTTCCTCGAAGAGTCGACGGAACTCGGCGAGCGCCTTCTGACGCCCTCTCACCTTGCCGACCGGAACAACGACGCCGTCCTCGCACGAGAGGATCGGCTTCACGTGGAGTATCGAGCCGGCGAGCGCCTGCGCCTTGCCGATGCGCCCGCCCTTCTGCAGGTATTCGAGCGTCCCCACCGTGAAGACGACAGTGTTGTCGCGCTTGAAACGGTCGATCAGCTCCTCGAGTTCGCCGTCAGTCGTACCCCGGGCGAGGCGCCTCTCGATCGCGAGCGCGAGCATCGCAACCGCGAGAGAGGCCGTCTCCGAATCGATCAACCGCACCCGGTCAGCACCGGCGATGCCTGCTGCCTGAACCGCGGACTGGTAGGTCCCCGAGAGCTTCTGGGAGAGATGGAGCGAGTAGATCCGCTCGTACTGCGCGAGATCTTCATAGGCACGCAGGAACTCACCTGGAGTCGGCTGCGAGGTCGTCGGTGGCTTTGGAGCGGTCTTCAGCCGCTCGTAGAAGTCGTGCGAGGAGATCCCGACATGGTCGAGATAGTCGTCCGTGCCGAAGAGGACATGCAGTGGCACGACCCTGATGTTGTCGAAGCGCTCACGTGCCTTCGCCTCGGGGAAGTCAGAGGTCGAGTCGAGCACGATTGCGGTGTTGTCGGCCGTCAGGTTCACGGTCCTTACTCCCCTCGGTCGCTTGCGGACGTAATCGCCCGGACGAGATCCTCGATCGGGCTTCCCTTCTCGATGAGCGCGACCGCCCCGGCGGCGAGCACCGCTCGACGGTCGGCATCGGTCGCCTCGGCGGTAAGGCAGACGACTGCCGCACGTGGCGACGCCGCGAGGACCGCGGCAGTCGCGCCGGCTCCATCGAGGCCCGGCAGTCGAAAGTCCATGAGCACGACGTCG
Source organism: Thermoleophilia bacterium (assembly GCA_026785685.1). Lineage (GTDB taxonomy): Bacteria > Actinomycetota > Thermoleophilia > Gaiellales > Gaiellaceae > Gaiella. The sequence goes on along the minus strand of JAJAZN010000005.1, from coordinate 18,525 downwards.
GGATCGAGCGTCTCGGCTGCCGCCGCGGCCTCGTCCCCTGCGGCGATCGAGCCGGCGATCTCGATGCCGTCACGGCCGTTGAGCAACAACTCGAGGGTCGAGCGGTACACCTCGTTGTCCTCGACGAGCAACACCCGCACGACCGTGCTCACTCCGCCGACAGCAGCAGTGGGTAGTGGGGTTGGCCGCCGACATGCACCTCGATCTCGAGATGGGGATGACGTTCCCCGAGCGCGCCGAGGAGCGAGTCCAGAGCTGGCTCGTCCTCGCCGGTCAGCAATGTCAGGATCTCTCGTCCACCCGCGAGCAAATGATCGATGACGGCACCCGCGACGACGTCGAAGCTCTCGTCGCTTGCGACCGCGGCGCCGCCTACGAGGCCGAGCCACGCACCCTTGCGGACGTCAACGCCGTCCAGGCTGACGTCGCGGGAGGCAATCGTCACCTCACCCGTGACGATCCCTGCCGCGGCACGAAGCATCTCTGCCTCGTTCTCGTGGGCAGCGCGCTCCGCGTCGTAGGAGACCATCGCCGCAAGACCTTCCTGCACCGATACGGTCGGCACCACGCGCATGGGCTTGTTGACGAGCCCGATCGCCTGCTCGGCGCTGAGGATCACGTTCTTGTTGTTCGGCAGCACGATCACCTCGGTCGCCGGTGTCGCGTCCACGGCAGCAACGATGTCCTCCGTGGACGGGTTCATCGTCTGTCCACCCTCGATCACGCGCGTCGCGCGCATGCTCTCGAACAACCGGCGGTTTCCTGCGCCGGGGGCGACGACGACGACGCCGGTCTCGAGCGTCGGAAGACCGGCAAGCGAGCTTTCGGTGAGCCGTTCCGCTCGCTCGAGCGTCTGCCGGTGCATGTCGGCGATCTCGACGCGCTCGATCGTGCCGCGCGCGGTCGCGATCGACAGCGCGGCTCCGGGATCGTCCGTGTGAACGTGAACCTTGAGCGCTGTCGCATCTCCGACGACGAGCAGCGAGTCACCGAGCACCTCGAATTCTCGCTCGAGTGCGTCGGAGTCCAGGCCGTTCCCCTCGATCACGAAGACCGTGCAATAGCGGAACTCGGACAGCTCGTGGTGCATCGCCTCGACCGAGATCGCTGTGGACGCGGCCGGTGCGTCGGGGAGAAGCTCGCCGGCCACGGCGGCGCGCAAGCCCCGGATGATCTCGAGCAGGCCGGCACCGCCCGCATCCACGACACCCGCCTCCTTCAGGACAGCGAGTTGCTCCGGCGTGCGAGCAAGCGACTCCTCTCCGCGGTCGATGATGAGCGCCAGGAGATCCAGGCGCTCGAGGTCACGAGCCTCCGGCGACTCGGCCGCCTCGGCCATCTCGCGGATGACGGTGAGCATCGTGCCCTCAACCGGCCGCCTGACAGCCCGGTACGCGGCGTCGCTCGCGGAACGGAAGGCGCGGGTGATCATCGGCTCGTCGATCGGGTCGCGCTCGCCGAGCACATCGGCGAAGCCACGGACGATCTGGCTGAAGATGACACCCGAGTTGCCGCGCGCGCCCATCAGGGCCGCCCGTGAAAGCTCGCGCGCGACGGCCTCATGGCCGTTCGCGGATGACGCCTCGAGGCTCTCGACAATCGCGCGCACCGTCAGGGTCAGGTTCGTCCCAGTGTCACCGTCCGGCACGGGATAGACGTTCAGGTCGTCGATGCGCTGCCTGTTCGCCTCGAGGTTCGTCAGGGCAGCACGGGCGATCTCGCGGGCTCGCTCGAGGTTCACGGCGTGCGCCTGACATCTTCGATGCGTACCTCGACGAGAGTGACGGGAAGCCCCGTCTGGCGTTCGACCTCGTAGGCAACGCGCGTGCGAACCGTGGCTGCGACCTCGGCGAGATTGAGGCCGTACTCGACAACGACGCGGAGATCGATCTCGAGGCCGCTCTCGCGGGACTTCACCTCGATGCCGTCGGTGATGCGATCGCGGCCCGGGAGGCGCGGGAAGCGCCGCCCCGCCATTCCCACGATGCCGTAGCTCTCGGCAGTGACGTGGCCGACGACCTGCGCGATCGCATCCGCCGAGACGGAGATCCGCCCGAGGGCGGTCGTTCGTACGAGAAGGATGCCCTTGTCCACGCCGCGAGGTTAGACGACGAACAGCGCTCGAGGGTTACGTTAGGAAGGAGAGGCGGGAACAGGCTAACCCTGCCACCGGGCGTCACGAGCCGCTAGATCGCCTTGGTGACCTTGCCGGCCTTGAGGCACCGGGTACACACGTAGGCCCGCGTGGCCTTGCCGTTCAGCATCATCCGCACCTTCTGAAGGTTCGGGTTGAACCGGCGCTTGGTTGCGACCATCGAGTGGCTTCGATTGTTGCCGAAGCCGGGCTTCTTCCCGCAAAGTGAGCAGATCTTGGACACGCGAATGGGGATGGTAGCGGATCCCGCCTCAAGCGGGATCCGCTTGTAGGGGCGATGTGAATGGAGCCTCAGGCGAGGCGTCGGTCAAGTAGGACGCTGCCGCACCTGCGGCTTGGCGATTCCAGTGAGAGTGCGCTGGCGTAACTGGGTGTCATGTGCACGCGAGAGGTTCATCACCGGGTCACACGCACGAGACTCGCTCGTGATTCGAAGCTCGGTCTATCGCACGAGGTGAGAAAGAGGTCGATCCACGATGGCCCCTACGAAACCGAGGGCGCTGCAGAGTCTCCAGAAAACGCAGGGTCCTTCAGGCGAGGGCGAGGACAGATTTGGTTGTTCCGGGTCAGGCCGCGCACTCCTCGCGACATGTCCGCCGAATTCTTTGGATCAATCGCATGCTCTTCACCCACCGCCAATGAGCGCGTCGGCAACAGCCTCTTCGAGCCGCATTTTGCGGCCAAGCGCGTAGCCACGGTCGAATGCTGGGCCTCCGGCTTTCCGAATCCGCTCCTCACAGAGATCGCGATGGCGACGCCATCCTCCAAGCGGTGCATGAGCGTCTTCGTGTTCGATCGCTCCCCACAGGCGGCCGGCCTTCTCGCAGTCACCACGTTCGGCGGCGGCGCGCGCGAGAAGCCCGACGCCGAAGATGCGCCCTGACCGGTCACGAAGCTCGTCTGCGATCGCCAACGACTCACGTGCAGAGGCCTCCCCTTCGTCCGCCCGCCCATCGTTCAACAGCAGCTGGGCGAGCTCGGCGAGCATTCCAGCGCGCCACCAGGCTACGCCCGCCTGGCGGGACATTTCGGCGCTCTGTTCGATCAACTCGAACGCGCCTCGCTCGTCGTCGCGGTCTCGGGCGATCGCGCCGAGCGTGCCGACGGTCTGTGCACGACCCCACACGTCGCCGGTGCGCGCATGGATCTGGTCGCTCGTCCGGACGAGCTCATCGGCGCGCTCGAGGTCACCGCGAAGGATGGCGGTGATTCCGAGCCGGTGCAGAAGCACCGCGCGTCCGTGCTCGTCGCCGAGCTGCTCGAAGCAGGTCAGGCTCTGCTCGAACAATGACTCTGCCATCTCCCAATGGCCGGCGAGGCCGGCGGAGCTCCCATACGCCCGCAGCGCATGGCCGCGCACGTCGATGTCGATAGTCGCACTCTCCGGCCGCTCGAGTAGGCGTTCGAACCAGCGCATTCCCTCACGCGGATCGTCCAACGTCCAGAACTGCTCCATGGCGACCGCGAGCTCGAGCCCGAGCTGCACCGACCCGTTCCTGAGCGCCCACGCGATCGCGCCACGGATGTTGTCTTGCTCGAGGAGGGCGATGTCGATGTGTTCTTGCTCGCGCTTTGGCAAGCCTGCGTTGAGGTTCGCGCTCTTCGCGACCGAAAGGAAGAACTCGGCGTGTCCGCGGCGGATCTCGTCGGCCTGCTCGGACTCTTCTAGGAGCTCCAGCGAATACTCCCGGATCGTGTCGAGGAGGCCGAGGCGACCACTGTCCCAGCGCCTGACGAGGCTCTTGACCACGAGGGACTCCAACGTGTCGATGTTGGCTCCGCAAATGGCCTCGGCAGCTTCGAGTGAGAAGCTGCCGCGAAAGACCGCGAGCCCCTGGAAAAGTTGCTGCTCGCCCGGCTCAAGCAGGTCGTAGCTCCACCCGATCGTCGCGCGCAGCGTCTTCTGCCTCTCCGGTGCGTCACGCGAACGCGACGTGAGCAGCGGCAAGCTTCGGCCTAGTCGCGCGAGGAGCTCCTCTGGGTCGAGGAGCGAGACGCGCGCGGCTGCGAGCTCGATCGCGAGCGGGAGACCGTCGATGCGCCGGCAGATCTCGGCGACTGCCGGCGTGGCACGGAATCCGGGGCGAACGCCTCGTGCCCGCTCGACGAACAGGACTGCTGCGTCGTCGTCTGGCAGCGGCTCCACCGAGTAGCGCTGCTCCGAGTCGACGTGCAGAGGCTCCCTGCTCGTGATGAGAAATCGCGCATTCGGTGTCGACGAGACGATTGACGCCACGATCGGAGCGGCCTCGATCAACTGCTCGAAGTTATCGAGCAGAACGAGAAGCCGCTTCGCTCCCAAGTGCTGGACAAGCTCGTCGTCCGTCCCGAGGGAAGTGGCTATCGCATGCGCGACCCGCGCCGGATCGCGTAGCGCTTGCAGCGGGACCCAGAAGACCCCATCCGGGAGGTCGTCGACGGCCTCTGCGGCGAGCTGCAGCGCCAGGCGCGTCTTCCCGCTTCCTCCGGGGCCGGTCAGCGTCACGACCCGATGAGACCGAAGGAGCGCACCAGCCTCGACTAGCTCGCGCTCACGCCCGATGAGCGGCGACGGTTGGATAGGGAGGTTCGTACGATGGAGCGACCGCGGCGGCGGAAAGCGATCCTCGCCGAGTTGGTACAACCGCTGAGGCGCCGTCAGATCCTTCAGCCGATGGTCGCCGAGGTCGCGCAGGGCGACGCTCGAGTCGACGAGCTGGCGCGTTGTTTCCGATACCAGGACTTGTCCACCGTGCGCAGCGGCCATGACGCGCGCGGCGCGATGGACGTCGAGACCGACGTAGCCCTCCTCGCCAACAAGAGGTGTGCCCGTATGGACGCCGATGCGAACGCGGATCGGACCGCTGGCGGTAAGACGTTCTGTCAAGTCCGATGCCGCCGCGAGAGCGTCCGACGCTGTCCGGAACGCGAAGAAGAACGCGTCTCCCTGCGTATCTACCTCCACGCCGCCGTTCTCTGCACACGCCCCTCTGATCACCGCTCGGTGTTGCCCGAGTGTCTCGGCGTACGCCCCCGCACCGAGTTCGTGCAGCAGTGCGGTTGAGCCTTCGACGTCAGTAAGGAGAAACGTGACGGTGCCTGTTGGAAGCTCTGGCCGCACGCCTTGATCATGTCCGGATTACGCACGGTGATCAAGTGCCCGCGCTCAAGCGACATTCCCGCGCACTCGGGCACGCGAGTGGCTACGCCCTTGACGGGCCTCTGACACACCAGGCAGGAGGCACGTATCGGGGCGCGTCGATCGAGGCTCACGTCTTGGTTCCATCACCCGCGGCTCTTGCGGCGAGCCAACGAAGCCACGCTATTCCGGCCCCGGAGAGAATCAGCCAGCAGCCAACGAGAGCACGAATGGCGAGACCCCACCCGCCGTTCGCCACACCTTTCGAGATCACGATCGCGCCCATGCCGACTCGCCAGACCAGGTGCCAGACGAGCACGAACGTCGAGTGGCCCTTACCGTTTCGCTCGATCCAAACCTCGACCACTAACAGCACACCGCCGACGATCAAGAACTCGAGTCCCGTCGCGGCACTTACACCGAACCCGACGAAGGTCACGAAGAGCCAGAGTGCGATTATGAGCGCCAGCGCAGTGCGTCCAACCCAGGGCGCCTTGTAACCGGCGGCCCGTCCCAGCAGCGTCATCTTGCGACCAACATCGAGGGGTGGCCCAGTATCATGGGGTTCACCTTCCATCCATCGACCTGCGGATGACATTGCTGCATACTGGCCCAGGCGAGCATGGTGTCACCGGCGTCGCGTTGTGGGGTGAGGCTTCAGCCTCACCCGCAGTTCGGGCTGGTGCCCGCGCCATTCGTGTCCGCTCGCTTGACGGGCGGGTGAGGCTGAAGCCTCACCCCGGGGTCGGTTGCAACTCAGCGCCCGTGTGACATTCGTGGACTGTGAATGTGCGGGGACGCCGCCTGGGGCTATTGTCAGGGTAACGCCCTGCTCTTCGAGGAGTGGTCGCGATCCGCCCGCCGCAGGCGAATTTCGGGCGCTCCCAGGCGACAGAAGCATCGCCCCTAAGGCCGTTGGAAGTAGTGGGACCGACGTTCCAGAAACGGTCAGCGCGCAGCCGCAGCCCTGAGATTGGCGAAGAGATCGGCCATCTCGAGCCCGGTGCGCACAGCCTCGGCGCCCTTCGTGGAGCGGCTTTCGGCCTGGTCGGCCCGATCGAGCGTCAGCAACCCGAAGGCTACGGGAACGCCCGTCTCGATCGCGGCCAGCTGCAACCCGCTCGCAGCCTCGCTCGAGACATAGTCGAAGTGCGGAGTGTCGCCGCGAATCACACACCCGAGCGCAACGATGCAGCTGAAGCGCCGCGTCTTCGCGAGTGCCATGGCTGCGAGCGGGAGCTCGAACGCTCCCGGAACAGGCATCACGGTGACGGAATCGCGCGTGACGCCTCGAGCATCGAGCTCCGCGAGGGCCGATTCGAGCAGCGCCGTCGTGACGTCGCCGTTGAAGCGCGAGACGACGATACCGACGCGCCTGCTCTCGCCCTTTGCCTCGCCCTCGAGGACGGCGTAGCCGGGCGGGACCGTGAGGTCGCCGGGCAGGTGCTCCAACGGGGCCGAGACGTGATCGGAGAGGGCAACGGGAGCGGGCTCGACCTCGGAAGCTTCGTCCGACGCTGACTCGTCCTGCGCGGACGCCTCGTCGGACGCTGACTCGTTCTGGACTTCCGGCTCCTCAGAGGACGCAGGCGCATCATCGACGTCGAGCGGATCTGCCGCGGGCCAGCCGTCGAGGACGTTCTCGCTCGATGCGTCGAGGTCAGACTCGTCCTCGGTCGCGCCGGGTATCTCCGTGGCCGACTCCTCGCTCGCAAGGAGATCCCTGGGCTCGTCGTCCCACCGCGGCGTTTGATATCGGTCACTCATGCGGCACCAGAGTAACGATCGCTCAGGAGGTCTCGTGGGGTGTCCGGCACCGTTCGACCCGAAAGGATCGTTGCGGGACACCCCACTCCATGGTGATCGCGGTAGTTCGGCATCTCACAACAATGCTGTTTCCTGTGAAACGCTGTCAGACGCCGCACTAGGTATCGAACCGCACCGACTGGCACTGCTCGAGCCCACCGATCGTGTGTCCCATCTTGTCGCGCTTCGAGTCGAGGTAGTCACGATTCTCGGGGTTCGGCTCGATCTCGATGGGTTCCTGCGAGACGACAGAGAGCCCGAAGCCCGAGATACCGCTGATCTTCTTCGGGTTGTTCGTAAGGACACGGATCGTCGTGAGCCCGAGATCGGCGAGGATCTGCGAGCCGATGCCGTACTCACGCACGTCAGCCGCGAAGCCGAGTCGGAGATTGGCCTCGACCGTATCGAGCCCTTGCTCCTGGAGCGCGTACGCCTTGAGCTTGTTGACGAGGCCGATCCCGCGGCCCTCCTGGGCAAGGTAGAGCAGCACGCCCTTCCCCTCGGCCTCGATGATGCGAAGTGCGCGATCGAGCTGCTCGCCACAGTCGCAGCGCTGCGAGTGGAACACGTCACCGGTGAGACACTCCGAGTGCACGCGCACGAGCACGTCCTCGGCACCCTCCACGTCGCCTTTGACGAGCGCGACGTGATGTTTGCCGGTGAGCACCTCCTCGTAGGCAACGGCCTGGAAGGCGCCCTGCTCGGTCGGAAGCTTGACCGAGACGATGCGCTCGACGAGCTTCTCGTGTTTGCGGCGGTATTCGATCAGATCGGCGACGGTGACCATCTTCAGCGCGTGCCATTCGCAGTAGCCGATCAGGTCCGAGACGCGCGCCATCGTCCCGTCTTCGTTCATGATCTCGCAGACAACGCCGGCGGAGAAGAGCCCCGCCAGACGCGCGAGATCGACAGCGGCTTCCGTCTGCCCGGAGCGCTGCAGGACGCCGCCGGTGCGCGCTCGGAGTGGAAAGACGTGGCCGGGCTGGACGAGGTCGAAGGCGGTCGACGTCGGGTCGATTGCGACCTGAATCGTGTGCGCGCGATCGTGCGCCGAGATCCCCGTGGAGACTCCCTCGCGCGCCTCGATCGAGACGGTGAACGCGGTTCCGAACGGCGTCTCGTTCTGGTCGGTCATCTGTCGCAGGCCGAGCTCCTCGCACCGCTCGGGCGTCAGGCAGAGACAGATGAGCCCCCGACCGTGCGTCGCCATGAAGTTGACCGCCTCGGGAGTGACGAACTGGGCGGCGATCGTGAGATCGCCCTCGTTCTCACGATCCTCGTCGTCGACGACGACGACAAATCGGCCCGCGCGGATCTCCTCGATCGCCTCCTCGACGGTGGCGAAGACGGTATCGGGCGCCTCGATGCTCATGAGCCCATCGTACCGCGTCGGGGGATTCACCCCGCAGCTCTCACGCGGGGTGCGACAGCAGGCGCTCGACATACTTCGCGAGCACATCGACCTCGAGATTGACGCGCTGCCCCGGCACGAGACGGGCGAGCGTCGTCTCGGCGATCGTATGCGGGATCAATGCCAGACCGAACGCGTCGTCATGCAGCTCGGCGACTGTGAGCGACACGCCCTCGACGGTGATCGAGCCCTTCTCGACGCAGTACCGGAGCGTGTCGTCAGAGGCCTCGACGATGACCCTGAGCCCCTCGCCCTCGAACTCGATCGACTGCACTCTTCCGATTCCGTCGACGTGGCCCTGCACGATGTGCCCACCCATCGCGTCACCAGCGCGGAGGGCCGGCTCGAGATTGACAGCGGCACCTCGCACGATCTCACCGAGCGTCGATCGCGAGAGCGTCTCGGGCATCGCGTGAAAGGTGAGGCGAGTCGGTTTGACACTCTCGGCGGTGAGACAGACGCCGTTGACCGCGACCGAGCCGCCGATATCGACGAGCGGCGCCGTCGCCGGCGCCTCGATCTCGAGCCGAATTCCTTCGTCACCACCGCTGACAGCGGCGACGGTTCCTACTTCCGAAACGATGCCCGTGAACATGCCGGAAGGCTACTTCACGGGGCGTGCACGTAGGCCTCGAGGAGCACGTCCTCGCCGATCGGCCGCGCCGAGAGGTGGGAGAGCGAGATCGCGACCGAGATCTCGTCGAGAAACCTCTGCCCCGCTCCTGCAAGGGTGGGCGCCACGAACACGAGAAGCTTGTCGATGAGACCCGCCTCGAGAAACGCTGTCGCAAGCGTCGGGCCACCCTCGAGGAGAATGGATTGGACGCCGTCTGCCGCCAGGGCCTCGAGCTCCTCGGCGACCCGGCCTGGGCGGAGCTCCAGATCGGATTCAGCCGGGAGCGGCCCGCGACCGAATGCGAGGCGGCGTGGTTGTCGCACGACCGGAACATCCCGCGCGTCGAGACGGGGCGCATCGGCGCGCACGGTTCCCATGCCGACGGCCACGGCGTCGGAGGCGGCGCGCAGCTCATGGACGAGTCGTCGCGAAGCCTCGCCGGTCACCCAGCGCGTCCCTGGCACGATGACCCTCCCGTCGAGCGTGGTCGCCACCTTGTACGTGACGAACGGCCGCGCGACGGCTGTCCAGGTACGCCAGGCCTCGTTCTGCCGCCGGGCCCCGAAACGGTCGTCGAGTTCCGCCTCGACGCCCGCTTTGCGAAGCTGCGCCAGGCCCCCCGCTGCTTCCGGGTTCGGGTCGAGACATCCCGCAACCACCCGCGCAACGCCTGCCGCGACGATCGCATCGACGCACGGCGGAGTCTTGCCGTGATGAGCGCACGGCTCCATCGTCACGTAGAGCGTCGCGCCGCTCGCTCGGTCGCCGGCAGCTGCAAGCGCCACGATCTCGCTGTGCCGGCCACCGTAGGACTCGGTAACCCCTTCTCCGACAAGCTCGCCGTCGGCGACCACCACCGCGCCCACGGTCGGATTCGGATAGGCGATCCCCGCGACGGCCGCCGCGAGCTCGAGCGCGCGATCGAGACTCATGCCCCGGCGGCGGCGATGCGTCGGTAGGCAGCCACCGGATCAGGACCGGCAAACACGGCGTTGCCCGCCACGAACACTCTCGCCCCAGCGGCGCGAACGGCCGCCACGTTCTCCTCGCCAACCCCACCGTCGACCTGAATCGGCATCCTGACCAGCCTGGCGAGCTCCTCGATCCGCGCGTACGACTCAGGCAGGAACGGCTGACCGGAGTAGCCGGGCACGATGCTCATGCAGAGGATCAGCTCGGCTCCGGCCGCCTGCGCAAACGCGACGGCGTCCACGACATCGGTGTCTGGATTGAAGGCGACACCAACGGCGAGCCCGAGAGCCCGTGCAGCCGCCCCGACGTCCCGTGGGTCGGCTGTAGCCTCGATGTGGAACGTCACCGAGTCTGCGCCCGACGTGGCGAACTCGGGAAAGTGATGCGCCGGATCGGCGACCATCAGGTGACAGTCGATCACACCTCCCGCAGCGTGAATCATCGGCGTTATCGACCGGAGGACGACGGGCCCGATCGTCACCGGCGGGATGAAGTGACCGTCACCGACGTCGAAGTGGAAGATCCGGCAACCCGCCGCAAGAAGCGCCTCGATCTGTTCCCCCAGGCGCGCGAAGTCGGCGGCGTACAACGACGGAGTGACCTCGCCCGACTCGCCTAGCCACGTATCCCATCCCATTGCCACGATCCTACGGGGGGCAGCTGCGGCGCGCAGACGAAACCTTGTGACACATCATCACAATGGTTGGATCTCAGCCTCAGGGAACGCGGAGGCGGGCGATGAAGAAGCCACTCGTCCGATGGACATGCGGGAGCGTCTGCAGAAACTCGGGCCTCGTTGGATGACGGAACTGGGGCCACTCCTTGGCGAGCGTGGGGTCGATCTCGAGGCAGGTCGCGTCGACGACGGCTTCGGCCTCGTCCCGATTCACGGTGCAGACGGAGTAGAGGATCGTGCCTCCGGAACGCACGCGCGTGGCCGCAGCGCGGAGCAACTCGAGCTGCAGCTCGGGCAGTGGCTGCGAGCGCCAGCGGAGATCGGGGCGCGCGGCGAGGACGCCAAGCCCGGAGCAGGGTGCGTCGACGAGTGCGCGATCGAAGTCCGCGAGGTCCTCCGGGAGATCGCGACCGTCAGCGCAGACGACGCGGACGTTCGTTGCTCCCAGGCGACGGACGTTCTCCTCGAGCTCGCTGGCCCGGGAGGCATTCGCCTCGACCGCGACGACGTCTCCCGCGGGCATCGTCGCCTTGCCGCCCGGCGCGGCGCACAGGTCGAGCACGCGCTCGCCTGCCTGCGAGCCGACGCAGAGCCCCGCGAGCTGGGAGCCGGCGCTTTGTGGCCAGACGCGGCCCTCCTCGAACATTCGGTCGTCCATGTGATCGACGTGCCACGCGCCCGGAACGTCAGCGTCGGGGCGCCCCTCGATCACGCCTCGAACGAGCCGAACGACGGTCGGCGCCGCCTCGTTCTGCGCCTGCATCAATGCCAGCGCACCGTCGGCACCGAGATCACGCCACCACGTCTCGGCGACCCAGTCGGGATAGGAGTGGCGAAGCGCCGCTTCTTCGGGCGTTGACTGCGGCAATGCCTCGACGAACGCTCTGCCTTCGGCGGCAAGGCGCCGCAGGACGGCATTGGTGAAGGGCACCGCACGCTCGAGCCGCGATCTCCGAACGAGCTCGACGGACTCGTTGACCGCTGCATAGCGTGGAACACCGTCGAGGAAGACGAGCTGAAACGCGCCGAGCCGCAACGCGGCGCGTACGGGCTCGTCGAGCTTCCTGATCGGTCGCCGCCCCACCGTTTCGATCACGTAGTCGAGCGTCCGCGTTCGCTGGACCGTCCCGTAGGCGAGCTGGCGCGCGAGCGATCGGTCGCGGTCGTCCAGTCCCCCCACGGCCGTGCGGAGCGCGCGGTCCGTGTATGCCTCGTGCTCGAACACGCGCCGGATGACGTCGAACGCCGCAGCCCGCGCCGGCGAGATCGCGGCAGCCTTCACCGCAGCCCGCGAAGCCAGGCGGCGGCGTCCATGCGCTTGCCGCCGTCCGGCTGAACCTCGAGCGGCTCGAAGACGCCGTCTTCCCCCACGCGCGCTCGCCAGACCGTCACGGGCCGGCCGTGCAGCTCGGCACGGGCGCCGATGTGGGGCGATAGGGCCAAAACGCGGCGGACGAGCACCGCCGGATCTTCGTCGAGGTCGAGCCTGCGATCACCGCCGACGATCTTCTCGGCGTAACTCACGCCCTCTGCCGCCTGCGGCACGAAGAGAGGTGAGGCATCTGTCAGAACGTCGTTCAGCAGCTCCACGGCAACCCGTGCGGCATGCTCGAAGACGGCAGCCGCATCGTCGTCCTCGCCGATCGGGAAGGCCCTCCGGGCCGCGATCGGGCCGGCGTCGAGCTCTTTCACGGTCTTGTGAATCGTCACGCCCGTCTCGGTGTCGCCGGCGAGAATCGCTCGCTCGACAGGCGCGGCACCGCGCCAGCGCGGCAGCAGCGACGGATGGACGTTGAGCCATTCCCGCTCGCCAAGGAGCTCCTCGGGAATCAGGAGGCCGTACGCGCACACGACAACGGTGGGTGCGCCCAGATCGAGGCCCGGTTCGGGACGCTCCGGCTGGAGCACCGGCATGCCGAGGCGCTCGGCGACGAGCTTCGCAGGAGGCGGCGCAATCCGTCGGCCGCGACCCTGTTGCGCGTCGGGTCGAGTCAGCAGGGCGGAGATCTCGTGATAGGCAGCGAGCCGCTCCAGCACGTCCGCCCCGAACGGCGCCGTTGCGGCGACCGCGATCCGGGCCACTGCTAGTCAATCACCTGGAGAGGACGAGCCGGGGCCGCAGCTGAGCCATTGCCTCGCGCCGCGCCTCGGGATCGGTGCGATCGATGATCAGCTTCCCGTCCAGGTGGTCGAGCTCGTGCTGCACGACGCGGGCCGAGGTGCCCTCGAGCTCGAGGCGCATCGGCGTACCGTCGATGGCGACCCCCTCGAGGGTCACGTCCACCGATCGCTCAACCGGCATTCGTACCGGGCCGAGAGAGAGGCAGCCTTCGGTATCGACCTCGACGTCACGGCCCGTCTTCGCGAGCACAGGGTTGACGACAGCCACGTCCTCACCCTCGTTGTTGAACACGAACACGCGCTTGACGATCCCGATTTGCGTCGCGGCGAGCCCGACACCGTCGGCTTCGTGCATGAGCAAAAACATCCGATTGGCAAGCATCTCGAGCTCGTCGTCGAAGGTCTCGACCTCGTTGGCGCGCATCCGCAGCACGGGGTCTCCGTACTGCCGAATCTGCGAGATCGCTATCTGCCGTCGGGCGCGCTGCTCGGCCTCCTCCTGGGCGGCGAGGTCGGCATCGAAGTCGACTTCGACGTCGTCATGATCGTGATCGTGATCGTGGTGGTGATGCTCGTGGTCGTGGTCGTCGTCCGTCATGCGGGCGAGTCTAGCCGCGGTCCCTTGGGCCTCGCCCGCTCTACAGCGACTGCGGGTCGACGTCGACGACCGCGGTGAGGCCCCGCCGACGCAGCTCGGGGCTTGCGGCAACGAGGAGCGCTGCGGCGCGACGCGCGAGCGCTCGCGGCTCACCGGTCTTTGCCACGAGCTGCGCCCGGTGACGGCCCCGCAGGCGCAGGAGCGGCGCCGGGCCGAGAATCGTGCCCTCGACCCCCTCGAGGCCGGTACGCACCTCGCGGAGCACCTGGGCCACCCCCGTCGCATCCGGGCCTGATGCGACGATCGAGATCAGGTGGCTGACGGGCGGGTAGCCCAGTGCCGTCCGGCGCTCCAGCTCCTCGGTGAGAAACCCGGTCACATCGTGCCGCTGGGCGAACTGGAAGGGCATCGCGTCGGGCTGGAAGGTCTGCACGAGCACGAGACCGGGTGCGTCGCGACCACTCCGTCCCGCGAGCTGTGTGACGAGCTGAAACGTTCGCTCCTCGGCCCGGAAGTCCGGGATGGCGAGACCGGTGTCCGCGTCGACGACTGCCGCGAGGTCGACGCCGGGGAAGTGATGCCCCTTCGCGACCATCTGCGTGCCGACGAGTACGGCCCTGTCTGCGGCTCTGAAGCGCTCGAGGGTCTCGCGCAACGCGCCAGGACGCGCGGCCGTATCTGCATCGAGACGGATGCGCTCGAGCTCGGGAATGCTCCGCTCCAGCTCCTTCTCGAGGCGCTGGGTACCGGCCCCGATGTGCGCGAGCTCGACCGAGCCGCAGGCCGGGCAGGTCTCGGGAACCGACTCACGATACCCGCAATGATGGCAATGGAGGCCCCCATCGCTGTGGAGCGTGAGGGCAACGTCACAGTTCCCGCACCGCCGAGAGAGACCACAGGCGCGGCAGTGGATCGCGGGAGTCACGCCTCGGCGGTTGAGAAGCAGGATCGCCTTCCCACCTCGCTCGGCGATTCGACCGAGCTCGGTCAGGAGGGGCGCAGAGAGCGGATAGCCGCTCTCCCGGCGCAGGTCGACGATGCGCACACGCGGCATCGGGGCGCCGATCCTGGCCGTAAGGACGATCCGCTCGAGCGTGGCCCAGCTCTCGGGGCGGGGCGTGGCGCTGCCATACACCGCAACTGCTCCCTCGAGCGCCGCCCGCTTCGCCGCGACCGTGCGGGCGTCATACCGGGGATCGGACTCCTGCTTGTACGAGGAGTCGTGCTCCTCATCGACGATCACGAGCCCGAGGTCGCGCATCGGGGCGAAGATCGCCGAGCGAGCGCCCACGACGACACGCGCCTCTCCCCGCGCGACTCGATCGCGTTCGTCGCGACGCTCGGCCTGGCCGAGTGCCGAGTGGAGAATGGCCACGGTGTCGCCGAACCGCTCGCGAAAGCGACCGACGGTCTGCGGTGCGAGCGAGATCTCCGGAACGAGGACGATCGTGCCGAGGCTGCGCTGGAGCGCCGCCTCGCACGCCTGGAGGTACACCTCTGTTTTGCCGCTCCCGGTAGGCCCGACGAGCAGGAGGTGGGCGCCGGCCTTGTCATCGAGATCCTGAACGACCCGGGCTACTGCTGCAGACTGATCCGCTGTCAACGCTTCCGGAGTCGGCTCACCCGGAAGCGACTCCCGCTCCGCGGGTGACGGCCGCTCCCCGCGTGGCGTACGTCGGACGGGTGCGACCAGCTCGAGCGCGCGAGCGGGCGTCGTGCCGTAGTAGTCGGCGATCCAGAGCGCGAGGTCGACGAGGGCGGGCGGGATAGAGTCGAGCACCTTGCCAGCGGCCGCAACCGTGATCCCGGCGGGCGGCTCGACTCCCACCTCGACGACCACCCCGCGGGTCGTGCTGCGCCCGAGCCGCACCTGCACGATCGCACCCTTGCCGACCCCGTCGGGAACCTCATAGGTGAAGATCCTTGCGACTGCGCGTGACGAGACGAGCGGGTAGACGGACGCCGGGGGCATCCGTCGAGGCTAGATGAACTCAGCCTGGATCAGGCCGGAACCTTCTTGCGCCGCAGCGGCCGGAAGAAGAACCATAGTGTCGGTGCCGCGAGCAGAAGGAACGTCCCCCAGAGGACGATCTCGTTCTCCGGCAGAATGCCCGCCTCGGCGAACTCCTCGAGCCCTCGCGCGAGCAGCCACGCGGCGAAGAGCAACAGAATCGCACTCGTGAGTGTGAAAAAGCGTCGCAGATCGAGCCGAGACGATCCCTTGTAGAAGCCGTAGCCGAGCGCGAGCGCGATTCCGAGCCCGACGATGCCGGAGATGGTAGAGACGAGCGGACTCGTGCCGGTCGCCGAGCTGAACAGGAAGAGCGCAGTCTCGATGCCTTCGCGGAGGACGCCGACGAAGGCGACCGCTGCGAGAGCGAAGAACGACCCCTCGCCGAGCGCACCTCCGACACGGCCCTCGATGTTCGTGCGCATCGTACGAGCCTGGCTGCGCATCCAGAAGATCATCCAGGTCAGAAGTCCTGCGGCAAGGAGCATGGCGGAGCCCTCGAAGATGTACTCGGCACGTCCTTCCAGCTCGGCGCCGACCGCGAAGAGGGCGATCCCGACGCCAACGCTGATCGCGATCGCTGCGAAGACCCCGATCCAGACGGCGAAGAACGCGTCACGACGACCGGTGCGATTGAGGAACGCGAGCACGATGCCAACGACGAGCGACGCCTCAAATCCTTCTCGTAGAACGACAATCCCTGTGCCCATCGGATCTCCTCTTTCTATAAAGGTAAGGCATACCTTACACACGTATGTAAGGCGAGCCTTACACTATGTCGTAGCCGACAGTCTGTCAAACCCGCACGCGTGACATCCCGCGGCACCCGGTTACGCACTGTAAGGTTCTCCTTACATGGATTGCTCGATGATCGCGCTCGCAGGGCTCGGCCGACGGTACGGGGCCGTCGATGCCGTGACGAACGCCTCGCTCTGCGTCGATCGTGGCGAGGTCGTTGCGCTGCTTGGGCCGTCGGGCTGCGGCAAGACGACGCTGCTGCGGCTGATCGCGGGTTTCGAGACACCGGATTCCGGCGTCGTCTCGGTTGCAGGCGAGCAGGTTGCCGGATCGGGCGTCTGGGTTCCGCCTGAGCGGCGCAGGGTCGGGATGGTGTTCCAGGACTATGCCCTCTTCCCCCACCTCACCGTCGCCGACAACATCGCCTTCGGGGTTCCGAGAAAGGAGCGCTCGGCCAGGGTGCCGATGTTGCTTGCGCTCGTCGACCTCTGCGGCCTCGGCGACCGCTACCCGCACGAGCTCTCGGGCGGGCAGCAGCAGCGCGTCGCTCTGGCACGAGCGCTCGCCCCTTCGCCGGAGTTGATCCTGCTCGACGAGCCCTGGTCGAACGTCGACCCACATCTACGCGGCGCTCTACGCGAAGAGGTTGCTGCAATCCTGCGTCCGCTCGGCGTCACTGTCGTGCTCGTCACTCACGACCGCGAGGAGGCGTTCTCGCTCGCCGACCGGATCGCGTTGATGCGGGGCGGCACGATCGTGCAGGAGGGGACGCCGGAAGAGCTGTATCAGGCCCCCGCGTCACGCTGGGCGGCCGCGTTCGTGGGAACGGCGAACTTCGTGGCAGGCACGGTCGCAAACGGCATCGTCCGCACTCCGATCGGAACGTTTCCGGCCAACGGCGCCTCGAGTGCGTCGGCGGTCGACGTGCTCATCCGGCCCGAGCTACTCGAACTCGCACCCGATCCGGCCGGTGCGGCCGAGGTCGTCTCACGCGAGTTTCGCGGCCACGACGTCTTCTACCGTGTTCGCCTTGACGGCGTCGAGCTCGTGTCGCAGCGCCCTTCGAACGAAGTGGTGCCGCTTGGTTGCCGCGTCTCGATCAGGGTGCACGAAGGCCGGGTGCCGATCTTCCACTGACCTTTGTAAGGCATACCTTACAACAATGTTGTAAGGTTTCCCGT
The DNA here is from genome assembly GCA_026785685.1 of Thermoleophilia bacterium. Lineage (GTDB taxonomy): Bacteria > Actinomycetota > Thermoleophilia > Gaiellales > Gaiellaceae > Gaiella. The sequence continues at coordinate 1,122 of JAJAZN010000005.1, read as the reverse complement.
ACATCACATGTCGTGGTCGACACGAGGGGGTTTTGAGTGAGGGTTTTCGTAGGTCTCGCGACGCTCGTGGCGGCGTTCGCGCTCGTCGGCTGCGGCGGAGACGACTCCAAGAAGGGGTCGCTCACCGTGTACTCCGGCCGTGAGGAGGAGCTCGTGCAGCCCCTGATCGACATGTTCGAGGAGAAGACGGGGATCCAGGTCGACGTGCGGTACGGCAACAGCGCCGATCTTGCGGCAACGATTGCCGAAGAAGGTGATAACTCTCCCGCGGACGTCTTCTTCTCGCAGGATCCAGGCTCACTCGGCGCCGTCGCCGACAAGCTGGTTGAACTGCCTCGGGCGACGCTCGACCGGGTTGCAGAGCGATTCCGCGACAGCGGCAACCGCTGGACGGGTACCTCGGGTCGCACCCGTGTGCTCGCCTACAACACCGAGGCGCTCACCGAGGAGCAGGTCCCCGACTCCGTCTTCGACCTCACCGACCCGGCCTGGAAGGGCAAGATCGGGATCGCACCGACGAATGCGTCGTTCCAGGCGTTCGTGACCGCGATGCGACTCTCGGTTGGGGACGAGAAGACGCGCCAATGGCTCGTCGACCTGAAGCAGAACGATCCCAAGATCTACGAGAAGAACACGCCTATCGTCGAGGCGGTCGCGGCCGGTGAGATCGACCTCGGGCTCGTCAACCATTACTACCTCAATCTCGTGAAGGCGGAGCAGCCCGACGCGCCGGTCGCGAACCACTTTCTGGCGGCGGGTGATCCAGGTGCCCTCGTCAGTGTTGCCGGCGCCGGCGTGCTCGCGAGCACGGGAAACAAGGATCAAGCCGAGCAGTTCGTGGCGTTCCTGCTCTCCGACGAGGGTCAGCGCTATTACACCGAGTCGGCAGCGGAGGCCGAGTATCCGCTCGTTGACGGGATCCCGGCTAGATCGGGGCTGCCACCACTCGAGACGCTCAAAGGCCCGGACGTAGACCTGAGCACATTCGGGGCCGAGCTCGAATCAACGCTCGAGATGCTCCGCGAGACCGGCTACCTGTCGTGAGTCGTGGGGCGGGGGGGGCCCCCCCCCCCCCGCCCGCCGGCAAACCCCCCCCACCACGAGGGGGGGGGGGGCAGCGGG
>JAJAZN010000004.1 GCA_026785685.1 Thermoleophilia bacterium | reverse complement strand
GCGCCCCCCCCCCCGGGGCCTCGGTTCAACGGATGACAGATCGTGCTACTTGCCGCCTTCCCTCAGGACGACGACACCCTTCTTGAAGTTCTTGCCGGTCACATCGATGCCCTGCGTCTTGAGCGCTGCAACCGCCTTCTTTGCGAGGTCGCTGCGGTACGAGGCCATTGCGGCCGGCTTCTTGATCACCTTGAACTTCGTGGCGATCGAGTTGGTTTTCTTGAACTGAATCGGATCCATGACTCCGATCCCGAGCCGGTTCGGCCAGATCAGTGCGTTGACCTCGTTCATCTGCCAGGCCTGGTGTCCCTTTGGAAGCGCCGTGCCCTGCTTGACGACCGTGCTGACGCACGACTTCGCGTTGTCACGACAGAACGCCCAGCCCTTGAACGTGGCCGTGAGGAACTTCACCGCCGTTGCCTGGTTGGCCGGATCCTTGATCCAATCGCCCTTCACGAAGAGGCCGTCCTGGAGCATGCCGGTGCCGAGCGCCGACATCTTGAACACGTTCAGGTCACTGAGCTGGTATAGCTTGCCCGTTGCCGGGTTCTTCGTCTCGAGCACCTGCGCCAGCTCGTTGTAGGTCATCGCCGACGCAGCATCGATCTCACCCTTGATGAAGGCGACCATGTCGAAGTTCTGCTTGACGAGGGTTACGTCCTTCTTCGGGTCGAGGCCGGCCTTGACGAGTGCCGCCTGCTGCTCGAACTCGTTGCCGAAGATCCAGACGCCGTACTTCTTGCCTTTCATCTTCGCCATCGTGTTGATGCCGCTCTTCTTGAACGTCACCTCGGTCGTGCCGCTCCGCGTGTAGAGCTGCGCGACGTTGACGAGGTCGTTGCCCTGCTCGCGGTTCGCGAAGAGGCTCGGCAGCCAGTTGACGCCGAACTCCGCCTGTCCGCCAAGCACGACCTGCTCGGGAACGATGTCCGGCCCGCCGACCTTGATCTTCACGTCGAGACCGGCCTGTTTGTAATACCCGTTCGCCTGGGCCGCGTAGAAGCCGGCGAACTGGGCCTGCGTGACCCACTTCAGCTGGACGGTGACCTTGGTCATCGCCTGCTTCCCGTCGCCCTGCGCGGTCGCCATACCCACGACTGCGAGGCTTACGATGAGAGCTACGGACGCTCCCACGACCAACCATTTCTTCCTCATCGATCCTCCCTGGTTGTGTGCTCGACCAATCCCATCACATTCGCGCCCTCTAGTGTGGCGTCTCACAACGTTTGACAGGAAAGAGCAGCGCTGTGAGACGCCGCACCACCGCAATCAACATGGAATGGGGTGTCCCGCAACGATCATTTCGGGTCTACCGTTGCGGGACACCCCACTAGTCGACTGCTCGCACCGATGGATGCCAGCGAATCACAAACCGTTCTGCGAGAGCGACCGCGCCGTAGAGCACGCTCCCGATCACGCTCGCGACGACGATCGCCGCCCAGCCGAGCTCGTACCGTGACAACGCCACGGCGCTCTGGATCTGGACACCGAGCGACTCGGTCGAGCCGCCGAAGTAGTCGCCGACGACCGCACCGATCATCGCGAGCACGGCTGCGATCTTCAGCGCTGTGAAGAGGTACGGCATCGCCGCGGGTATCCGCAGCTTCCAGAAGATCGTTCGCTGCGGACACGCGTAGGCGTGCATGAGCTCAATCGACGACGGGTGCACGGAGGTCAGCCCGCGCAGCGTGTTCACGAGGACGGGGAAGAAGCAGAGCGCGGCGGCGATCACGATCTTCGACCACGGGCTCAACGTGCCAAACCAGGCGTTTGTGATCGGGGCGAACGCAATCACGGGAATCGCATTCGCAGCGATCAGATACGGGATCAGCGCGTTCCCGAGCGGGCGCCAGCGGGCAAGCACGAGCGCTGCGAGGATCGCGATGCCGCTCCCGAGGATGAGCCCGCCGAACGCCTCCTTGAAGGTGATCCAGGCCGCTGTCTTCAGCGCGTCCCGGTTCTCCCAGAGTGCGCTGAGGACGTCGGAGAGCCGGGGCAGAAGAAACGGCTTCACTCCGAGGACGTCGGGGAAGATCCACTGCCAACACAGGAGCCCGATCCCGAAAACGAGAGCCGCGGGGAGCCACGTGCGTGCGAATCCTGACGCTCGGCCGACGCCGCCGCCCGACTCCGCTACAGCCAACGTGCTCACTCGGGCAACTCCGCCTCGGTCTCGACGGCGTGGAGCATCTCCCGTACCTCGGTGACAAGCTCGAAAAACCGCGGCTCCTCGCGAGTCCGCACCCCGCGCGGCTGTGCAAGGGCGATCTCGACGACCCCGGCGATCCGGCCGGGCCGAGGCGACATCACGACAACACGGGTCGAGAGGAAGACCGCCTCGGAGATCGAGTGGGTGACGAAGATGACGGTGGACTTCGTCTCGGCCCAGATGGACAGCAGCTCCAGGTTGAGTCGCTCGCGTGTCATCTCGTCGAGCGCTCCGAACGGCTCGTCCATCAGCAGCAGCGCCGGGGAGAACGAGAGTGCCCGCGCGATCGAGACGCGTTGCTGCATCCCGCCGGAGAGCTGCCACGGATAGTGGCTGCCGAAGTCGTTGAGCTCGACGAGGTCGAGCATCTCGGAGACGCGGGCGTCCCGCTTCGCACGATCCCACTTGAGGAGCTCGAGCGGGAGCGCAATGTTCTTCGCAACCGTGCGCCAGTCGAAGAGGACTGCGGCCTGGAAGACGATCCCGTAGTCGCGATCGAGCCGGGCCTGTGGTGCGGGCTTGCCGTTCACGAGCACTTCACCCGACGTCGGCTGGGTGAGGTCGCCGATGATCCGGAGCAGAGTCGACTTCCCGCAGCCCGAAGGACCGATCAGAGAGATGAACTCGCCGGGTTGGACGCCGAGGTCGATGTTCTCGAGCGCGGTGACGCCACCCTTCGGGAAGACCTTGCCGAGTCCCGAGATCGAGACGACAGACTCCTGCGCACTCACGTCAGGGTCTCCGGCGGCCGGTGCACGAGGAGCTTCTCCGCGATCACGATGACGAGGAAGAACGAGATCCCGAGAGCCGCCGCCATCAGGTTCGTCGCCCAGAGGTTCTGGGGGTTGAGAACGTAGTACTGGTTGAAGTTGATGATCGCGCCACCGAGGCCTCCCTGGATCGACGAGGGCAACTCTCCGATGATCGCACCGATCACGCACGCCGTTGCGGCGATCCGGAAGGCGCCGAACAGGTAGGGCAGTGACGACGGGAGCCGGAGCTTGAGGAAGATCGCCCACTCGCCCGAGGCGTAGGAGCGCATCAGCTCGATCGCGCGTGGGTCGGCCGACTCGAGGCCCCTGACGGTGTTGACCGTGACGGGGAAGAACGTCAGATAGGCGGAGATGACAGAGACCCGGAGCCAGTCGGACGGCGTCCAGCCGGCGATCGTGAGGCTCCCGAGGCCGACGACGACGATCGGTGCGATGGCGAGGATCGGGATCGTCTGCGAGCCGACGACGTACGGCATCAGGCCACGTTGGAGCATCTGGAATCGTGCAATGACGGCGCCTAGCGTGAACCCGACGATCGTGCCGATCACGAAGCCGACGAACGCCTCTTTCGCAGTGAAAAGCGCCGCCTTGAAGAGCAGCGAGATCAACAGCTCTCCGTCCTCCTGGACAGGATCGAACAGCGCGCCGACGATCGACGGGAGTGACGGCAAGGTGATGTCATCGACCTCGAACGGCCACGTCCATCCCGTGGCGAGGAAGAGCTCGCGGTAGCCGGTGTAGAAGGCGCACACCCCGACGAGCACCGCGATTCCGATCGCGACGCGCTTGATCACGTTGATCACAACCCGTATTCCGTACCACAGTAGGCGCCGACGTGCCGCCTGGAACTCGAGACACCGGCGAGGTAGGCTCGCACAATGGCACTCGAGCCCGCACGCGTCGTCCGGCAACTCCGAGAGCTGAAGGAGCTGACGGGCGACGAGAACGGCGCGCAGCGGGTGGCCTGGACCGACACGTGGAACACCGCGCGGGCCTGGCTCGACGGGTTGCTCGAGGGGCTGCCGCTCGAGCGTGTGCGCGACGCGGCGGGCAACGACTGGTGGACGCTTCGTGGCGACTCGGAGCGCGCCGTCCTCATCGGCGGCCACATCGATTCGGTGGTGAACGGCGGGTGGCTCGACGGCAGCCTCAACGTCGTGGCAGGAGCGGAGGTGCTCCGGCGCATTGCCGAGGAGGGCACGCCGCCCGTCACCGTGCGACTCGTGAACTGGGCCGACGAGGAAGGATCCCGCTTCGGGCGCTCGCTCCTCGGCTCCTCCGCCGCGGCCGGATCGATGCGCGACCAGGAGGAGCTGCGCCGCCTCACAGACGGCGACGGTATCGCGCTTCCCAACGCCCTCGCAGCCTGCGGAGTCGACCTCGACCACGCTCTCGACGCGCACGCGCAGCTCGCGTCGGCCGCGGCGTACCTCGAGCTCCACATCGAGCAGGGGCCCGTGCTCGAGACGATGGGAATCCCACTCGGCGCCGTGCTCGGGACCTACGGAGTCGAGCGCTGGCGGATCATCTGGACGGGACAGGCCGCGCACGCAGGCTCGACGCCGATGGATCGGCGCCGCGACGCGCTGGCCGGAGCGGCGAAGCTCGCGCTCGAGATTCGCGACATCGCCGCCCGGGTGGGGAACGGCGCCGTCTGCACGTCGGGTGGCGTCGTGTGCAAGCCGGGGATCGTCACGTCGGTCGTCGAGACGGCAGAACAGCTCCTCGACCAGCGCCACCTCGATGCGGCGAGCCTCGCCGAGATGCTCCGTCAGGCGAAAGAGGCGAGCGACCGATTCGCTGCCGAGGAGAACATCGACGTCACGTGGGAGAAGATCTGGAGCATCGAGCCGATCCTGTTCGACGAGACCCTGATCGACTTCTGCGACGAGGCGTGTCACGAGGTCGCCGGCGTCTCCCACCGACTTCCCTCGGGCCCGCTGCACGATGCGGCCGAGATGGCCCGGGCGGGCGTCCCGACGGTGATGATGTTCGTGCAGAGCCTGCGCGGGCTCTCGCACACGAAGCTCGAGGACACGCTGGACGAGCACCTCGAGCTCTCGGTAGCAGCGCTCGACCGGCCCGCCGACAAGGCGATCGCCCGGGTAGCGGCCAATCCGTAGTAGCCCGGCGACGATCGCTGCGGGGCTCGTCCTCGGGGCCGCCGTGACGTGGAACATCTCCAACGTCGGGGCGATCGCTACGGTTGAGAGTGAGAGCTACGGCGTCTCGCTGGCAACGGTAGGTCTCCTGACGACAGCGCTCTTCGTCACGCACCTGGCCGTGCAGATTCCCGGTGGCCGGCTGATCGACCGGGTGGGTGCACAAAACGTGGGACTCGTCGCGCTCGTGATCGTTGCGGCAGGAAACGCAATCGCCCTTACGTCTCCGACGCTCGGGATCGGTCTCGGCGCCCGCGCCCTGATGGGTCTCGGCACGGGTGTCGGGTTCATCGCCGGAATCGACCTCGTCCGCTCAGGACAGGGCGGCGCGTTCTGGCAGGGCGCCTACGGCGGTTCGACGATGGCCGCGGCCGGGCTCGCCCTGATGGTGATCCCGCAACTCGTCGGTGGGCTCGGATGGCGCGCGCCGTTCTGGACCGGGCTCGCCCTTGCACTCATCGGCTTACTGCCCGTGCTCGCGGCACGGCGCGCGGCCCCGACCCGACAGGTGGGCGACCACGATCAGCCGTCACGAACCGTCGCCATGGATCGGGGCCTCTGGCCACTCGCCGCCGTGCAGATGGCCTCGTTCGGGCTCTCGGTTGTCGCAGGCAACTGGATCGTGACCCTGCTCGAGCGCGAGGGGCACTCACGGAGCAGCGCCGGCATCGTCGGAGGGCTGATCCTCTTTGCCGGGGTCGTCACACGGCCCGCCGGCGGCCTTCTGATGCGGCGGACGCCCGATCGGGCCTGGGCGGTCGTGGCAGCCGCCCTCGTGGCGGGCTCGACCGGGGTGCTCGTTCTCGCGGCAGCGCCACCGCTCTGGCTCGGGGCAATGGCGGCGCTCGTCGTGGGTCTTTCGGCCGGTCTCCCCTTCGCTCCGATCTTCAACACGACGCTTCGTCTTCGACCGGACGCACCGGCCGCGGCAATCGGGTTCGTGAACGGCTCCGCCGTGCTGGTCATTCTCGTCGGCACGCCACTTGCGGGTCTGACCTTTGGCATCCCTGGCGACGGTCGGGTCGGATTCCTGATCATCGGCCTGCTCTGGGCCTCGGCTCTCCTCGCGGTCCGGAGAGCGGCGCAGTCGTGAGATAATCGCCTCACTCGGAGAGCTTCAAGCCCAAGGAGAAGACCATGGCCCTCAGCTTCGGCGTCACCGTCCTGCCCGATCCGCCCTACCAGCGCCTCGTCGAGCTCATGGTGCTCGCCGAGAAACACGGATTCGAGTACGGCTGGACCTACGACTCACACGTCCTCTGGCAGGATTCGTTCCCGATCCTCGCGCTCGCCACCCAGGCGACGACGACGATGAAGTTCGGTCATCAGGTGACGAACCCGGGTACCCGTGACCCGACCGTCCTCGCAAGCCTGTACGCGACGTTGCACGACATCTCAAATGGGCGCATGGTCATGGGGATCGGCCGTGGCGATTCCGCCGTGCGCTACATCGGGCGCCAGCCCGTCAAGGTGGCGGAGTTCGAGCGCGACCTGGCGATGATCAAGCCGTTCATGAACGGGGAAGAGGTGCAGTGGAACGAGAAGGACCTGCAGCTGAAGTGGGTTCGCCCCGAGCTGCCCGAGATCGAGATGTGGGTTGCAGGCTACGGCCCGAAGGCGCTCGCGGTCGCCGGTCGCGTCGGCGACGGCGTGATCATCCAGCTCGCCGACCCCGAGATCATCCAGTGGATCATGGGTACGGCGCGCGCTGCCGCCGAGGAGGCAGGCCGCGACCCGGCCGCCCTCAAGTGCATCGTCTGTGCCCCGAGCATGATCACGGACGACATGGCCCTCGCCCGCGACGAGACCCGCTGGTTCCCCGCCATGGTCTCGAATCATGTCAAGGATCTGATCGACCGCTACGGCACCGACGGGTCCGTCGTCCCGCAGGCCCTCACCGACTACGTCGAGGCACGCAAGTTCTATGACTACAACGACCACTCTCGTGTCGGCGCGGCCCACGGTGCCTTTGTCACCGACGAGATCTGCGATCGCTTCTCGGTGCTCGGGAACGTCGAGCAGGTAACGGCGAAGCTGCGCGAGCTCGAGTCGATCGGCGTCGACCACTACTCGGTCTACCTGATGACGCACAGCCAGGAGGAGACGCTCGCGGCCTACGGCGAGCACATCATCCCGCAGTTCAAGGGCGTGACGGCATAGCGGACGACCAGCTCGAGGGGTGGAGAAGCGTCGCGGCGGGCTGGGAGCGCCGCCGTGACCTCTTCGCCCGGGCAACGGGCCCGCTCTCGGAGCGCATGGTCGAGCTCCTCGACGCGCAGCCGGGAGACCGCGTACTCGAGCTCGCCGCTGGGCCCGGCGAGACGGGAATCAAGGTACTGCCGCGGATCCAGCCGGGCGGCGAGCTGATCTCCACCGACGGCGCTCCCGAGATGGTCGAGGCGGCGCGGCGTCGAGCGGATGAGTTGGGGCTGACGGGTGTTCGGTTCGGCGTCGAGAACGCCTCGGCTCTGTCGCTTTCCGACGACGCCGTCGATCGCGTTGTCTGCCGCTTCGGGATCATGCTCGTACCCGACATGGAGGCCGTCGCGTCCGAGATCGCGCGCGTCCTCCGACCAGGGGGAACGACGGTGCTCGCCGTCTGGGCCGGCACGAGCGTGAATCCCTGGATGACCGCGCCGGGAAAGGCCGCGATGGATCTCGGCTACATGGAGCCGCCCGACCACGATGCCCCGGGCCCGTTCCGGCTCTCCGATCCCAAGCGGCTCCGAGCGGTCGTCGAGAGCGGCGGCCTCGCGATCGAGGCGATCGAGGAGGTGCCTGTGAGCTGGGTTGCCGGCTCGCTCGACGAGTGGTGGGAGACGACCTGCGACACGTCACGCATGCTCACGCTGCTCACCGAGCGCCTCACGCCGGAGGAGATCGAGCAGCTCCGGGAGCGCGCCGAGCTCAACCTGGCCGAGTTTGTCCAGGAGGATGGCTCTGTCGCAGCTCCGGGGGTCGCCCGGGTCGTTCTCGCTCGCTCGGGATAGCGGACGGCCCCTTGATCTTCTTAGAACGATGGGCGATGGCGATGGGCGATGGGCGAGGCATCCGCCTCGCCCCTAAAGAATAGTCTTGCCCCGCGCGCGAGCGACGCCCACGCCCGCCCGCAGCCCCGGTGTGGTTTTAGCGGTGG
>JAJAZN010000003.1 GCA_026785685.1 Thermoleophilia bacterium | reverse complement strand
GGATCCAGCACCGACGCAACCGGCGCCCTCGCTCGGCGCCGATACCGACGCGGTGCTCCGTGAGGTGGGGGCATGAGGTTCACGGTCGACCCGGAGCTCGAGCTGTTCGGGCTCTAGGACGCTACGATCGCGACACCCGATCTCGTGCCTGCGGATGCTGCCGTGCTCGCTGAGAAGCAGCGCGTCACGACGGCGATTGAGGAGAGGATTGCCACCGGGCCGGCCGAGGCGTGGCTCGCCCGTCTCGGCTCGGCGGCCGTTCCTGCAGGCCCGGTCCTCGCTCGCGAGTCGGTACATGCGGACGAACAGGCGCGTGCGAACGGCCTGCTCCAGGACGTCGAGCAGCCGGGACTCGGGTCGGTGACGATGCTCGGCGGCGTCTTCCGATTCGATGGGAAGGATCCAGCACCGACGCAACCGGCGCCCTCGCTCGGCGCCGATACCGACGCGGTGCTCCGTGAGGTGGGGGCATGAGGTTCACGGTCGACCCGGAGCTCGAGCTGTTCGCCGAGTCGGTGCGCGGTGCTCTCGCCGGCTGGGGGGCGCCGGTCGAGCCGGTTTTCGGAGAGTGGCAAGACGATCGCGACGATGCTCTGGCGGCACGGCTCGCAGAGATCGGCTGGGCCGAGCTCTGGGGCGATCCCGATCTAATCGGACCTGCCGTGGCCGGTGGGATCGAGCTGGGGCGGGCCTGTGCGCCCCTGTGCCTCGTGGATGAGGCGACGCTCGGAACCCCGCTCGCGCTCGGTGGCCGCGTGCGGCACGGCGCAGGGCGGGTCGAAGGAGGAGTGCGAGAGCCAACGCTCGACGGCACGGGAACGTTGCGCGGCGTTGAGTTGGCACCGGATCGGGCGTCCGATCCTGTGCGGCTCCACGCGTGGGGCGCCGTCACGCTCGCGTACCTGGCGGGCGTTGCCGACGGAGCGCTCGAGAAGGCGGTGGATCATGCGAAGGCGCGCGAGCAGTTCGGCGCGCCGCTCGCCGCGTTACCGGCCGTCCAGGCACACCTCGCTGATGCGGCCATGGCCCGCGACGGTCTGCTGCTCTCGGCCTGGTCTGCCGCCGATCCCGAGGCCGGCTTCCCCCGCGACTCACTCGCGTGGGCAGGGAGCGCCTGTCGTGATGTGACGGCGCACGTGCAGCAAGTACACGGGGGCATCGGCTTCGCGCTCGAAGGCGGCATCCATCGCTACTACCGTCGCGCGAAGACCGTGCAGGTGTGGACGGATGCACTTTTGCGGGAGCTGGGCTAGCCGGTTCGGGACAGCTGGGGAGTGATCGTCACACTTCTGGCGTAAAGGACATCTGGCGGTGGGCCGTCCATAGCCCTACCGTTGCTGGAATGCGTGCAGCCCTCCTTCTCGCCGACTCCGATCCCGCCCGGCCGGGGTATCTCGAGCGCAATCTGAGCTCGGACGGTTTCGACGTCGTCGAGGCAGGGTGGAGTGCGCAGGCGCTCGATATCGCCGAGCGCGCGCGGCCGGACATCGTGCTCACCGGTGAGACGGAGCTGTGCGCCCGCCTGCGTGAGGGTGAGCCGGGCCGTCGCTGGGACAGGAACATCCCGGTGATCGTGCTCACGGCGTCGGGTGCCGACCCTGTGGAACGCATCCGGGCCTTCGAGCGCGGTGCCGACGACGTCGCGGAGCGCGAGCTGTATCCCGAGCTCGTAGCACGCATTCACGCACTGCTGCGCCGCGCCGCCGCGGGGCAGGCCGACGTGCTCGAGGTCGGTGAGCTGGTCGTCGACCGGCGTGCACGGCAGGTGCGGGTGCGCGGCGTCCCGGTCTCGCTCGCAGCACGTGAGTTCGATCTTGCCGTCGGGCTCGCACGCGATCCGCATCGCGTGTACACGAAGGACGAGCTGCTCCGAGACGTCTGGGGCTACGGCGGCCGTCTCGTCACTCGCACGGTGGATTCGCACGCGTCGCGGCTGCGTCGAAAGCTCAGCGCCGCGGGAGCGGAGCTGCCCTACGTGATCAACGTGTGGGGAAGGGGGTACCGCCTGCTGGAATGATCACGCTCCTATCTGCGCACGCCCGTGACGACGATGTAACGGCGTTCGACGCTGATGCCGTCGCCAGAGCGATAGCTCTCGAAGAACGCTTCCATCGCCGTGTCGAGTTCGGTGCGACGGTCGGCGCCGAGGGATGTCCAGAGCGTGAACGATGGCCCGAAGTTGTCGCGGAAGAACGTCCACATCTCCCTTCCGTCCTCGCCCACCTGTGGGATGTCGAGCTCCTCGATCGTCAGATCGAACGCTCCGCCGAGCACCGATTCAACGTACGCTTCGTGGCCCCACTGCAGCGGTGATCCGGCCCCGGGTGGCGGAGTGGGCATGAAAGGTGCCATGGCGGCGAACATCGCGCCGACGCCGCTCTCCTTGCGCCAGGCGGTCAGTCCGATGCGGCCGCCCGGACGGCAGACGCGGGCGAGTTCGCTCGCGACGCGCTCGTGATCCGGAGCGAAGATGACCCCGACCGACGAGGAGACGACGTCGAAGGATGCGTCCGCGTCATGGAGGTTCTGGCAGTCGGCCACCTCCAGCGTGAGATCGAGCCCGTACTCCGCTGCCCGGCGCCTTGCCGTCTCGACCAGGGTCGGCGACAGGTCTGACCCGGTAACCGTGGCCCCGGCTCGTGCCGCGTGGAAAGCGACATCGCCCACGCCACATCCCAGATCGAGCCAGTGCTCGCCGGCCAGCGGTGAAAGGCGCTCCACGAGCGCCACGTGCATGTCCTCGATCAGATGCGCGATGTTCTCGAACGGAGCGGAGCCCCACATCACAGCGTGCCGGCTGGTGAGTTCCTCGAACGCCATGCGACCACCTTTCACTCAGTGATGACAGAACTCACAGTATTGCGCTCGTTGATTCGTCGGGCAACGTCGCCCGATCGCACTACCGCAATCGACATGGAGTGGGGTGTCTCGGAACGATCGTTTCGGATCGAACGTTGCGGGACACCCCGCTAGCGTAGGCGGATGGAACCCAGGCAGTCGGCGCAAGCCGGGCACCGCGTGCGGATGCTGACCCTGTTCGCGACTGCCCTCGGCTCGGCGCTCGCATTCCTCGACACCACCGTCGTGATCGTCGCGCTCCCCGCGATGGACGACGACATCGGCCTCGGGCTCTCTGGCCAGCAGTGGGTTTATCTCGCCTACGCGCTGTCGCTCTCGGCCTTCTACCTCATCGGCGGGGCGATCGGGGATCGCGTGGGGCTGCGCAGAACGTTCATCGTCGGTGTTGTCTTCTTCGCCTTCGCCTCGCTGCTCACCGCGCTCGCGCCGAACGCTCGTCGGCATCACCTACGCGCTCGTCGAGTTGCAGGCACGGGGGCTTGCGGCCGTGGCACCGTTTCTCGTCGTGGGCATCGCTGCGTCGATTGGCCTGATCGTCTGGACTCTGCGTGCAGGCGCTCCCGTGATTCCGCCCTCGCTCCTGCGGATGCCGGGCCTTGCGGCGGCCAACCTCGTCACGCTCGTGATGTACGCGGCGCTCGGCGCGCACCTGCTCTTTCTGCCGGTCTATCTCCAGTTTCTCGGGTTTTCGCCGACTCTCGCGGGGCTTGTGTTTGCGCCGCCGAGCCTCGGGTTGATCCTGCTCGCTCCGCGGTTCGGTCGCTACGCCGACCGCAACGGTCCGCGAGTCCCGATCGCGGTGGGCGCAGCTGTGATCGGCATAGCAGTGTTGTTGCTGCTCCAGGTCTCGAGTCGCCCGGACGCATGGACGTGGGGCGTCGCGAGCATCTGCCTCTTCGCGATCGGATTGCCCGCGGTCGTCGCACCGGTCACCGCCGCCGCGCTCGCACCGGCTCCCGAGGAGCTTGCGGGCGTCGCGGCGGGGCTCAACCAGACCATCGCACGTGTCGGCGGCATCCTCTCGGTCGCTGCGATCGGTGCGCTTGCCGGCTGGTTGTTCGTCAATCGGGGCGGCAGTGACGACACGCCGTTCGATCCCTCAGCAAGTGGTGTCGAGCGTGCAGCAGGCGTCGACACATTCCACGCGATCGTTCTCTGTGTCGCCGGGCTCGCGTTCCTGGCTTCTCTCCTCGCGGCCACGTTTCTCCGCGGTCAGCGTCAGAGCAAGACGCCCTCGAGCGTCAGCAGCGCCACCTTGCGGTCGAGCCCTCCCGCGTAGCCGACGAGGCTGCCGTTCGCTCCGATCACTCGGTGACAGGGGAGGACGATCGGGATGCGGTTGCGGTTCATCGTCATCCCGACCGCGCGTGCAGCCTTTGGACTGCCAGCCCGTGCCGCGAGCTCGGCGTACGTGGTGGTCTCGCCGAACGGGATCCGGGCGAGCTCGTGCAACACGCGCTCGGTGAACGGCGTCACCTCTCGGAGATCGACGGAAAGGTCGAATGCGTGGCGGCGGCCCTCGAAGTACTCGTCGAGCTCACGCCGTGCCCCGTCGATCTGACGTGGCGCGCGGAGGACGCTGCGGCCGGCAACCCGGGAGAGCCACTCGAGGTGCTGCTCGATGTCTGCGTCGAAGGAGATCCGCAGCAGCCCCCGGCCGCTCGCAGCGACGAGGAGCGGCCCGATCGGGCTGTCGACGAGGTCGTACCCGGCGTCGAGCATTCCACTGCGTGTTGCCGCCTCGCGGAAGCGGATGTCGAGATCGGTGGGAACGGTCATGGTCGTGCCTCCTTTCTGAGACGGCGAACTCCGGATGAGGCCGCCTGGCGGGCCGCGTCGGGGCTCGAGTCGAGCGCTGTGGCGATCTGGTCGTAGGTGAGGTCGTAGCCGTAGCGGAGCACCACGGCGGCGCGCTCCTTCGCGGGCAGGCCATCGGTGAGCTCGCCGAGATCCTCGTAGGCGGGGCGCGTATCCTCATGCGGGATCTCCGGCATCTCGCTCGTGGGCTTCGTGCGGCGATGGACGTCGATCGCAACGTGCGAGGCGATCGTCAGCACCCAGGTGCGCAGGTGCTCGCCGTGCTCGAGTCGGTCGTACGCCCGCAAGGCACGCAGAAACGTCTCTTGGAACGCGTCATCGGCCCGATCACGACCGACCTTGCGCCGGAGGAGCCCGAGCACCTCCGAGTTGTGCTCGGCATAGAAAATCTCGAACGGCGGGATTGCCACGGTGCTCATCATCGATGAAACGCCCACTTGCGTCGTCCTGTGAGGTGACACCGCAGATCGACGCGTTCGAGGCCGCGCTGAGCGCCAACGTCACTGGCGCGCTCGCCTGCGTGCAGGAGGTCGTGCCAGCGATGCGCGCAGCGGGCCGCGGCACGATCCTGCTCACCGGCGGCGGCATGGCATTGCAGCCGGTGATGCAGCTCGCTGCGGTAGGGGTCGCGAAGGCCGCGCAGCGCTCGTTGTTCCAGTCACTTGCTGTCGAGCTCTCCCCCGGCGGGATCCACGTCGCGATGGTCACGATCCAGGGGATGGTGAAGGAGGGTGGGCCGTTTGCTCCAGCGCTGATCGCCGAGGAGCACTTCCGCCTCCACGAGCAGTCGCGCGACGACTGGCAGGTCGAGGTCTTCTTCGACGGTCAGTGATCTGCGCTCACGTGCATCTGTGACACTTGAACGATGAGGGTCGCCGTCGTTGGTCATGTCGAGTGGATCCGGTTCGCCCGGGTGGTGAGCGCTCCGGCGCCTGGGGGGATTGCGCACTCGACCGAGGATTGGGAGCAGGCAGGTGGTGGCGGCGGCGTCGCCGCGATCCAGCTCGCCCTCCTCGCGGACGAGGCGCACTTCTACACCGCGCTCGGCGACGACGAGCTCGGGCGCCGCTCGCGGGCAGAGCTCGAAGAGCGTGGTGTCCACGTCCATGTGACCGCTGATCCACGGCCGCAACGCTGGGCCTTCACGCACATCGACGAGGGGGGGGAACGGACGATCACGACCGTCGGGCCGAAGCTACGACCACGCGGTCACGACGAGAGCCTTCCCTGGGACGACATTGCCGAGATGGACGCGGTGCTGTTCATCGCCGGGGACGTCGACGCGCTCGTCGCCGCACGCCGTGCCCCGGTGCTCACAGCGACGACGCGCGAAATCGAGAATCTCAAGCGTGGGGCGGTTCAGCTCGATGCGCTGATCGGGAGCGGGGAGGACGAGGCCGAGCTCTACCACGCGGGGGATCTCGACCCGGAGCCAAAGCTCGTTGTCACAACGTCAGGTGCTCTCGGAGGCTGGATGCAGCCGGGCGGGCCGTTTGTCGCTGCGCCTGTCCCCGGGCCACGCGAAGACGCCTACGGCTGCGGCGACTCGTTCATGGCGGGGCTCACGTTTGCGCTCGGCGCCGGTCTCGAAGCGCATGACGCAGTCGCCTTCGCCGCCCGCTGCGGCGCAGCAGCGCTGACGGGCCGCGGCGTTGCGCCGCAGTCGATCTCACTCTGAGATCGGTGACATGTCAGTATTGGAGGCAATGGATGCACCCGTGCCGCAATCGGTCGACGTCGAGACCCTCCGCGCCGCAACGGGCGCCTGGGCGACCGGCGTCGTCGTCGTCACCGCAGCACACCCAGACGGGCGTGATGCCGGCCTCGTGATGGTGAGCTTGGCGCCGGTCTCGCAGGAGCCGCCGCTCGTCCTCTGGAGTGTCGACCGGGGCTCGAGCAGCCTCGACGTGTGGCTCGGGGCGCCCGGCTACGCATTGCATCTGCTCGCGGCCGAGCAGGAAGCGCTCGCCTGGCAGTTCGCGCGCAAGGGCGCCGAGAAGTTCGACGGGCTCACGGTCACACGCGGACTCATCGGTGCCCCGCTCCTCGACGGAGCCGCTGCCATGCTCGAGTGCGCGATGCACGCTCAGCACGACGGCGGAGACCACATCATCCTCGTCGGCCGCGTTGTTGCCACAACCGTCACCGACCGCTCACCCCTCGTCATGCACGCCGGCCGCATGCGCGGCCTTCCCCCTGAATCCCAGTAGAGAAGGAGACACCTCGTGGCAAAGACGCTGCTCGACGGCAAGGACCTCAAGCTCGGCCTCTTCTCGGCCAATTGCTCCTCCGGCATGGCCGTGACGAAGATCGAGGATCGCTGGAAGGCGACCTGGGACGACAACCTGGCTCTCGGTAGGCTCGCCGACGAGGTCGGGATCGACTTCATGCTGCCGATCGCGCGGTGGATCGGGTACGGCGGCGAGACGAACTTCCACGAGAGTGTGCTCGACCCGGTCGCGCTCGCTGCAGGTCTCCTCGCCGAGACCGAGCGCATCTTCGTCTTCGCGACGATCCACACGGCGTTCAACCATCCGCTCGTCGCCGCGAAGGCGATGGCGACCGTCGACCAGATCGGCAAGGGGCGGGCGGGGCTGAACATCGTCGCGGGCTGGAACAAGCCGGAGTACGACGCGATGGGCGTCGATCTGCCGCTCGACCACGACGATCGCTACGCCTACGCGCAGGAGTGGTGGGGGATCGTCGAGCGCCTCTGGACGGAGCCGGGCCGCTACGACATCGACGGCCGCTTCTGGCAGCTGAAGGGCGCCGAGTCGATGCCGAAGCCCTACGATGGCCTCCTGCCGATTCTCAACGCCGGCTCCTCGACGCAGGGCCGTGATTTCGCAGCGCGCAGCTCGAACGTCGTCTTCACGGTGGTCGGCGGGCCGGATGACGGAGCCGGCGTCGTCGAGACCGTTAAGGCGAACGCACGTGACAATTACGGGCGGGAGGTGGGGGTGTTCACACCGTCCTACTGCGTCTGCCGCGAAACGAAGGCTGAGGCCGAGG
The DNA here is from genome assembly GCA_026785685.1 of Thermoleophilia bacterium. Classification (GTDB taxonomy): domain Bacteria; phylum Actinomycetota; class Thermoleophilia; order Gaiellales; family Gaiellaceae; genus Gaiella. The sequence continues at coordinate 438 of JAJAZN010000003.1, read as the reverse complement.
AGTTTCACCGCTGGTACGGGGAGGAGAACGCCGACTGGGATGCAGTCGACAACTTGATGCGGTTGCAGGGGCTGTACGCGATGTCGTTCAGTGAGGAGATGCTCGCGATGTTCCGCGGCCGGTTTGCCGGCGGCCACGGCGTCTGCCCGCTGATCGGCTCACCCGACGACGTCGCCGCGGAGATCAAGCGCTTCTGGGACGCGGGCTTCGGTGGGATGACGCTGAGCTTCGTCGACTACACGGGCGAGCTCGCGTACTTCGCCCAGGAAGTGCTGCCGCGGCTCGAGAAGCTGGGGGTGCGGCTGCCGCGTTGAGTCGCGCGCGGCCCCGAGGCCGCACCCGCCCTCAGCTCGAGCGGAGCGCGCGGTTGAGCCGGGGTGCCGCCGGTCGGGCGCCCCGGGGGGCGCGCGGGGGGGGGGCCGCCCCCCCCGCGGCAGC
>JAJAZN010000002.1 GCA_026785685.1 Thermoleophilia bacterium | reverse complement strand
CGGTCGCGATCCCGGCCCCGAAGCCGGGAAGCCGTCGCGGCCCTCGAACCCCACCGAACAGAGCGCTGCCGACGGCGTCGACAGCGACGATTTGGGTTGCACGCTCGCGCGCCCGAAGGTAGTCGCAACAACCGCGCAACGTCCCGGCCGTACTCGTTGCTACGAAGGGGTAGTCGAGGTCCCCGTCGAGCGCTTCGTCGATCCCGCGCGTCCTCCCCTCCGCATGGGCAGCCGAGTTCGAAGCCTCCGGTTCACATCGGGCTCCACAAACAGGCCATCGCGAGCCAACCTCGAGCTCCGAGTTGGGCTAGCGACGGGAGAACCCGAATCCGCCGAGAACGAAGAGCACGAGTAGGACAATCACGATGATCCAGAGAATGGACATTGGTTCCTTTCGGTTGTCGATCAGTGCGAGTCGGGGAAGGGTTCCCGTTTTCAGCGCTTTGTAAACAGGGTCGAGGGAATAGGGGTGTGATTCGTCGTATGGGAGCCGCGCTGCGGGTTTGAGACGACGAAGGTCGGGGTATCGCTCCTGTGCTGGTTGTGATCAGGGTTCAAACACGAGAGGACTCCCAATGAGTGACGAGGAAGCAAAGGGAATGCTGCGGGCCGAGTTCGTCAAGCTCCAGGCTCTGGACTACGCCGACCTTGTCAATCGGCTCGCCGGCAGGCAGGAGCGCTCCGAGGTTGTCGGTCTGTCGGGCGTGGCGTATCACGTCGAGCTCGAAGGGTTCTGGGACGACGACGAGCACGACGACCTCCGCGTCGTGGCATCGATCGACGATGGTGGACTGCGGGCGTTCCTCCCCTTTACCGACTCCTTCACGATCAGCCCAAACGGCGCAATCACGGATCACTCAACAGCCTGAATGATCGCCCGCCCGTGCCCATCGGTGCTATGGTTGCGACGACGTTTACTCTCTAGCGTCTCACGTTTCTGCCTCTCTAGCGTCTCACGTTTCTGAGGAGTCGAAATCACCGCACCCTCATCCCCGCCCATAGGCCTCGGTCGGAGTTCATCGGCACGTCCACGTCGCCTACACTCTGTTACGCAGGAGCGAGGGGGTTGACATGCAGGGCGTTGAGGTTATCCGGCCGGCCGATAACACTGCCGTCCTCGCGCTTCACGGAGAGCACGACATGGCCACGAAGGAGGAGTTGGCTCGTCTACTGTCAGACGAGATCAGCGCCAACGACCTCGTTGTCGTGGACGTCTCCGACGCCGCCTTCGTCGACTCCTCGTTTCTGCACAACCTCGTCAAAGCGGACAGGCTGGCCTCCGACCGCGGGTCACGGTTCGTGCTCCAGATGGGAACGGCGCGCATCGTGCGTGCCGCGATCGAGGTCAGCGGACTTCTGGCCGTGCTCGACTGTGCGCACTCCAGAGACGAGGCGCTTTCGAAAGCGCCCACAGCCGACCCACCGATCGGGTCGGCGACCTGACGTGGGCTAGGAGCGCCGACGGCCGCGTCGTTTCCGCATCCGCTTTCGTGCGACGAGAGACGGGTGCCCCGACATCGGGCTCGGTGAGAACGTCGAGCACGCGCTCGGCCACATCAGCCGAATCGTTCGCAAGGCCAAAGGCCGCGTGATCGCACTCTTCCACGCAGAAATGAGGAGTTGCAGCGGCAAAGGTACGGTCTGATCCGCTCCTGCGGGCGAACGGCCGTCGGGAAGCTGTCCACAACCTTCGGGTCGAAATTGTCAAACCGCTCGGGCTAGTAGATGCTGTGCGGATGGAACTCGGTGACGACCCGGATCTGACGACGGCTGCCGCATTTCGCCCCCGGGCGCGCCGTCGGGTCGCCGCGGCCGCGGTTGGCATCATCATTGGCGCCCTCGGAGCCCTAGGGGCAACCCTGATCCTCGCTCTCAGCGACAACACCGGGTACGCACCACTCGTCGGTGCTGCCGCGATCGCCGTGTGGAGAGCGGGAACGACCGGGGGAATCGCGGCCGTCGTGACGGGATGGGCGCTCGCTGCGTGGGCACTCACGCCGCCACGCTTTACGCTCGACGCCACCACGAGAGACGAGCTCGTTCGTTGGGCGGCCAGCCTCATCGTTGGTGTGATCGTGACTGGCGTCGGTATCGCGGAGCGCCGTGCGCAATCCCGGGCCGCGGACGCCGTAGACCGAGCGGAGCGAGCGCACCTCCATGTTTTGGGGCTTCAGAGGCTCGCCGCATCGCTCTCCGCGTCGCTGACTCCAAAGGACGTCGCACGCGCCCTCGTCGACGGTGTCCCTGCGACGATCGGTGCTCGCGGTGGCGCCGTTGGCCTGGTCGAGGGCGACGAGCTCGTGATCGTCGACCCCGCGGGATCGGCGAGGCAGACACTGGAGCCCGGCGCTCGGATGCCCTTGACGACACGAGCTCCGATCACGACGGCGGCGAGGGAGGGAGCACCGGCCTGGGCACAGCGACGGCGAGAGTTCGTGTCGCGGTTTCCGGAAGGAGCGGCCCTGGCCCCGTACGCATCAGGCGCCCTCGCTGTTCCCGTTCTCATCGGCGAGCGTCTCGTGGGTGCGATGGGCTTTCCCTTCGCAGAACCCGACGCCATTACGGAGGAGATCCGGACTGTGGCGCGGATCGCCGCCGATCTTGGCGGGCAGGCGCTCGAGCGTGCGGAGTTCTACGCCCAGGAGCGAGACTCTCGCGAGGCGCTCGACCGGATCCTGGCCGTTGCTCCGCGCTTCCTCCAGGGTGCGACAGGTGAGGCGGTCATAGCGTCGGTGTGCGCCGAGGCCCGACGGACATTCGGGTGCGACGTCGCTCAGGTCTGGACACCGTTCGAAGACGACGACGAGATCGAGGTCGCCTGGCGCGATCCGCCAAGCTCGGAGATACCGACCGGGACCAGGATCGCCTATGCGGATTTTCCCGGCGTCATCGAGGAGATGCGCGCGTTGAGGTCGATGTTCGTCGAGAACCCGCAATCGCATGTCCGTGGCGAGGCGCTCCGGCACGCGCAAGCGCTCGGGATCTGCTCGTCGCTGCGGATCCCGATCGTGATTGGCGCCGAGCTCGATCGTGTCCTCGTGTTGCAGTGGGAGCGCGTGATCACCGAGCCGGCACCATCGGTGCTGGCGGTCGCACGACGATTTGCAGACCAGGCGGGCCTCGCGATCGAACAAGCCGTGCGAAGGAGGGCTCAGGAGCAGACGCGGGCACTCCAGGCGGTCACGGAAGCGCTAGCCGCCGCCGTCACACCCGCTGACGTCGGGGCGGCTATTGTTCGCCAGGGCGTTGCAGCGCTCGGTGCTCGCGCCGGCGCGGTGTATGCACTGAGCGAGGATGGCGAATCTGTCGAGCTCCTCGCCAGCGAGGGATATCCAGCCGAGGTGACGACGCCGTGGGCGACGATCGCCGTCGACATCGAGTCGCCAATCACCGACGCGGTTCGGACGCGCGAGATGATCGTCTGCGGGTCGCTCGACGAGATCGTCGCTCGCTACCCCTGGTTCGACGAGACCGAGGACTCGTTCGTGGCGGCCCCGCTGGTTGCTGCCGGTCGAGCCATCGGCGCCGTGTTCATCGGCTCACTCGGAAATCGCGAGGATACGCTTGCCGACCTGAGCCTCATGGTCAGCCTGGCCCGGCAGGCGGCGCAGGCTCTCGATCGCGCGCAACTCTTCGAGCGCGAGCAGGCTTCGGCCAACAGGCTCCGCAAGCTTCAGCTGGTGACGGCAGCGTTGTCGAAGGCAGTGACGGCCGCCGACGTGAGCCAGGCCTGTCTCGAGCACGCCGCGGCAGGGATCGGGGCGGAGGAGGGACTCGTCGTCTTGCCACGTGAGGGTTCAAGCCTCTTCTCCCTCGACGTGGTGGCTGCGATCGGTGCATTGCAACCGAAGGACGAGATCCCGGCTGGGGCGGCCGGTCCGATCGCTGAGTGCGTGAGCGGCGGACAACTCATATCCACCGCCGACGGGTGGATCGCACTCCCACTCGCGGACGGCGCACTCGCGCTCCGATCGCCCTCAGTCCGTCCGATCGCCACCCCGGACCGGGAGTGGCTCACGACGCTCTCGAGTCAGAGCGCCCAGGCGCTCGACCGAGCGGGCCGGTACGAGACCGAGCGCAGCATTGCCGAGACGTTGCAGCGGAGCGTCCTGCCGGAGCGACTTCCTTCGCTTCACGGCGTCAAGCTAGCGGCGCGCTATCTCCCGGGCACGGTCGGAATGGACGTCGGTGGCGACTGGTACGACGTGATCCACCTCAGTGACGGACGGATGGGCCTCGTGATCGGTGACGTGGTCGGGAAGGGTGTGCGTGCCGCTGCGATGATGGGGCAGCTTCGCAACGCGCTCCGCGCATTCGCGTTCGAGTACACCGATCCGTACGAGGTCGTATCGCGGCTCGGCAAGTTCGTGGACGAGATGGTGGAGGTTCCCTTCGCAACGCTCGTCTACCTTGTCGTCGATCCTCGTCGGCGCGGCGCGCGGTACGTCGTCGCAGGGCATCCGCCGCCACTCGTGCGTGCCTCGGATGGGACGACCACGTTCCTCGATGGTGGCCGAACGCTGCCGATCGGCGTCGATGCGTCCCTCGGCTTCGCCGCAGGCGACGTGCAGTTCGATGCGGGCTCGACGGTCGTGTTGTACACGGACGGTCTCGTCGAGCGCCGCGGCCTGCCGCTCGACGAGGGACTGCAACTCCTCGCTGCCTCGGCCGCGGTAAGCAACGACGATCCGGAAGAGTTCGTCGACGCATTGATCGCATCACTGGCTGGAGATCATGAGCGCCCCGACGACGTCGCGGTGCTCGCGGTTCGGTTTGCAACGCTCGTGGGCGAGGCATTCGACTCCGTCCTGCCCGCGACGACGGATGGGCTCATCGAGATGCGCCGCGCATTTCGTGCCTGGCTCGCCGTCAGTTGCGTCGAGCAGAGTGCGGCCGCGGACACCGACCTTGCCGCCTGGGAGGCATGTGTCAATGCGATCGAGCATGCTCAGGATCCGGGGGAACACACCTTCGCTCTTCGGGCGATGCTCGATGACGGTGGTTGGCTGCACATCGAGGTGGAGGACTCGGGCCAGTGGAAGGAGGGCGTCGCCTCGGTCGACCGTGGGCTCGGCCTCACACTGATCCGCTCGCTGATGGATACGGTGGAGGTGCGCACGAGCGACACCGGCACGACGATCGTCATCGAGCACCTCGTGCAGACCGAACCGAAGGTTTGACACCCGGGCGATCGGGGTAACGAGAGGGGATGGCGCCGTCCCACGCCGCTCGTCGACGCCGGGTTAGGCTTTGAAGGCGAGTGCGTCGTCCAACGTGTCGAACATCGGGACGAGTCGGTCGAGCGCTGCAATCTCGAGGACGCGGCGTGCCGGTTGCGACGGTGCTACGAGGACAAGCGCCTCATTCTGCTCGGGCGTGCGAGCGGCACGATGGGCACGGACGAGCGACTGCAGCGCCGACGAATCGATGAACGTACAGTCGGACAGTACTACAACGACGCGACCGAGGGCCAGCGCGCGCTCGAGCTCCGTGTCGAACGCTGCGACCGTCGAGAGATCGAGCTCGCCGGCGACGTGGAGCACCGTGGATTCGGCTCGCATCTCGGTCGTCAATGTCAGATCTTCCGGTGTCATCGCCGAGATTGTAACGGCGGCACACTAGGCGTGCCCGACGTTCAATCGTCTACGGTGATCCTGCACGCTAACTCCTGCTCATGACCGAAACCATCCTCCTCACAGTCCCTGCCGGCGCTCGCGGAGCGGGCGTCGTGGCACTCGTCCTCGGCGGCCTCGGGTCGCGCCTCGATCTACCGATCGACCGCGTCGACGAGCTGACCCTGGCGGCGGACATCCTGGGATCGGCCTCCCTTCACGAGCGCCTCGAGCTCGCCATGACCGTCAAGGACGATCGTCTCCTCCTCCAGATCGGTCCTCTCGAGGACGGTGCAGTGCGTGAGGACGCACGGCGCCGCGTCGTCGAGCCGCTCGTCGACGGCGTCAGCGTCGTGTCGCGCGCGGGGCGCGAATACGCCGAGCTCGTGCTCGCACGCGGAGAGCGGGGATGAGCCGCGTGGCGGAACGCAGAGCCCACATCGACCTCCTCGAGGCCTACCGCCTGAATGGCGACCGCGCCGCGCGTGATCGCCTGGTCGAGGAGCTGATGCCGCTCGTGCATTCTCTCGCGCGCCGGTATGCGGGCCGAGGCGAGCCCTATGAGGATCTCGTCCAGGTGGGGGCGATCGGCCTGATCAAGGCGATCGATCGATTCGACCTGGAGCGCGGCGTCGAGCTCTCGACGTACGCGGTACCGACGATCGTGGGCGAGATCCGCCGTCACTTCCGCGATCGATCGTGGAGCGTTCACGTGCCGAGACGGATGAAGGAGCTCTCACTTCGCGTCTCACGTCTCGTGGACGATCTCTCGTCCGAGCTCGGCAAGGCGCCGACCGTCGCGGAGATCGCGGCTGCAGCGGAGGTGGAGGAAGAAGACGTGATCGAAGCCCTCGAGACCGCGCGCGCCCATACGACCACGTCGCTCTCGAGCCCGACGAGCCCCGGTGGAGAGCTGGCGTTGATCGACATGCTCGGCGAGGACGAGGCCGGATACGAGACGCTCGAGCGCGGCTCTGTCGTTCGTACGGGGCTCGAGGCACTCAGCGAACGGGAGCGACGAATCGTCGTGCTTCGCTTCGTGAAAGGGCTGACACAGTCGGAGATCGCGAGCGAGCTGGGCCTCTCGCAGATGCATGTCTCGCGGCTTCTCCGGGGAGCGCTGGCGGCGATGCACGGACGCCTCGACGACGGGGAAGGACTGCCCCTATGACGGGTGAGACGTCCGTTACGCTCGTCCTCCCCGCGCAACCCGAGTACCTCCTCGTGGCGCGACTCGCCCTCACCGGTGTTGCGCGGCTCGCAGAGAGCGACGAGGAGGCGCTCGCAGACCTGCGGCTGGCTGTCACCGAAGCCGCGGCGAACGTCTGCAGGCATGCCTACGCCGACGGTGCCGGCGATGTAACGATCACTCTCGTACTCTCGGCCGACGATCGTCTCGAGGTCGTCGTCGAGGATGACGGGATCGGCTTCGACCGGGAGGGTGTAGCCGAGTGGCAGCCCGACGAGCTCGGTGAGGACGGGATGGGCCTGGCGATCATCCGGGCGGTCGCGGCCGATGTCGACATCGGCCCGCGGGCAAGCGGCTCGGGCCCTCGGCTCCGCTTCAGCCGCTCTCTCCGTTCTTGACCGCGAGCTCGCGCGTGGGGTAGAGCTCGAGAACCTCATCGAGTCCGGTGTGCGCGAAGATCCGTGCCGCCGAACCCTGCGGTTCCACAACGCGCAAGGTCGCCCCTCGCTTCCGTAGGAGCCTCAACGCTCCGACGAAGGCCCCCAGCGCAGACGAGTCGAGAAACGTGACCTCTGTGAGGTCGATCACGAATGTGGAGACAGTCGCCGACTCGATGAGTCGTGCGAGCTCCAGTCGGAGGGCCGGAGCCGTGAAGGCATCGACCTCACCCCGGAGCGTGACGACGCGAGAACTGCCCAGATCCTCAAAGGTCGTCATCGTCGCCATTCTGCGTCATGCGCTGCGGGGCCGGCTTGCAAGCCAGCCCCGCAGGGACGGCGACTCAACGGGGTAGAGCGTCGTCTCGTACGACGGTCGTCGTGTTCCGACCCGCACCGAAACCGCCCCAGCTCGACCAGAAGATCATCGAGAGGACGAGGCCGGCCGCTCCGACGATCATCAGGATCACGCCGACGGTGTTGATGTCGATCCCGGAGGTGGTCGCGGTTACGGCCCACGTGAGAACGGCGCCGACCGCGATGAGCACGAGGCTGATTGAGATACCCATGCGTTCCTTTCTTCGAGGGACGTGCGAGAGAGGTGTACCCCCAGCGGTTACCTTCTAAACGTCAGTGACCGACACCGCACCGCGTTGCAACGATGTTCGGAAAGCCACGTCAGCGAGTACGACAACTTCGTGAGCGATCGACGCACACCACACACGCACGGGGTTCATGGACGCGGCCGCGTGACGACCGTGATCCTGTTCGACGGTGACAGGGTCGAGCATCTAAACGATCTAGGCGATAGGGCGGCGCGATTGCGCGGATCGATGTTGCTCTGGATCGATCTCGACGATCTCTCCGAGGCACAGGTGCATCGCGTCGCTGCGGAGTTCCACCTCGACGTTCCACCTCGACGAAGAGACGGAGGGGAGGCTAGCGAGCTCGGGTGGAGGCGCGTTCTTCCGTGACATGGGCGAGCACATCCGCGTCACAGCGTCGACACCCCTGGTCGACGACGACGATGCGCAGAGCGAGATCGAGTGCGTTATCGGTCCTAACTGGGTGGTGACGGCCCATGATCAGCCAGCGGCCGTGCTCGACGAGTTTGCCGACCTTGTAAGCGGAAGTGGGCGCACGGGCGACCTCGACGGGCCCTCGTTTCTGGCGGGACTTCTCGAGTGGGTGTTGAACGAGCATGCCAACGCGTTCGAGAGGATCGAACATGCCCTGGAGGAGCTGGACTCGAGAGCGATGCGGGGGGAGCGAGATCCCGAATCAGAGATCGAACGACTCCTCACGTTACGCCTGCGAGTCGGCAGCCTCCGGCGCTCTTTGACCTCGCATCGAACCCTGCTCCTCACCCTTGCCCACCCGGAACTCGCGGCGCTCGGCGATGAGGCGTCGGCGAAGCGGTTCGAGATGCTCGTGGAGCGCTATGAGTCGACGCTCCAGGGTGCCCGTGACGCCCGTGAGAGCACCGTCGGGTCGTTCGACGTCCTGATCGCGCCTACGACCCATACGACGAACGAGGTCGTCAAGATCTTGACGCTCGCTTCCGTCATCTTCCTGCCCGGAACGCTCATCGCAGGAGTCATGGGCATGAACAACAAGATCGGGCTGTTTGCCCACCGTGGGCTGTTCTGGGTTGTCGTCGCAGGCATCGTTGCCATCGCAATAGTGACGCTCGCTGTTGCAGAGGTCCGCGGCTGGATCTAGCTCGTGCCGCCTGTGTTCCCGAGGGCCATGGGGCCAGGGTCGGGTGATCCAGGCGGAGGCTGCGGTGCCGGTGCCGGATCGGGACTCGGCGACTGATCCGGAAGGGTCAGAGGGGAAGGCACTGGATCGGGGCTCGGGGCCGGGCCAGGAAGCGTCGGGGTGGGGGCAGGATCGGTCATCAGTGGCCGCCGCCGTCGTTGTCGCCGGAGATCGGGTCCTCGATCGCACCCCTCACAGGGTGCGGGGCGGGGGTTATGTCGTCCTTGACACTCCAAGCGGCTCGGGCCGCTGCGTCCTGTGACCCCTGAGCGGAGGTCTCGCTCTTCTCGTCGTGCGGCTTCTTCTCCATCTCGTGCTCCTTCGCTCTTAGATGAATATCGTCCGTCGGCGAGGTAAGGATTCCACGTCTCGCCTGTCTTGAAACCTCGCGCTCATCTCGTGTTTGTCAGCCTCGATCGACGGGTATCAGATCTCCCGTTCGTTCAATCCGTCCGAAAGGAGACCGGCATGACAGACAGGCTGGAGCACGAGGACAGCACGACCGCCACACGCGACGATCTGCGAGAGGCGGGCGACAAGGCGGGAGACGCCGTCAGCGACGCGAAGGACGAGGCCCGCGACGCCGCCGATCACACCGCTGACAAGGCGGGTGAGGTCGGTCACAAGGTGTCGGACAAGATCGAAGACATGATCCCCGGCGACAGTGACCGCGACGGTCACTGAGGCTTCCAACTCAGTGGCGCACGAGTCCGTCCGCCAGCGTGAGACGAGTAGGGGGGCCACACGGGGCCTCCTACTCGTCACGGGCTGCCACGGCTACGCAGTGCGGTGGCTACTCCGGTTCCTTGTCACCAATCGGTAGACGTACAGGAGGAACATGGCACCCAGGATCGCCGTCAACCAGGTCGAGATGTCGAACCCTGAACGCATCGCTGAAACGCACGCCGCCGGGAAGAGCTGTCGACACCGTGCTCCCGTGTCCGTAAGATCGGGCGCCTGATGGCAAAAGAGGAACCTCAGGACGCGTCTCCCGCGACGGGCCGCTCGTCGGGTCCTGCCGATGCGGTTGCCGGGCAACTTCGACCCCCTCGGTTTCTCGACGATGCAGCCGCTCATTTCGGCCACCTGCTCGGCGGACGGGTCGACAACGCGGTTCGTAACCGTCACAGGCGCCGGTTGAAGCGGGTCGGATGGCAGCACGCGCTCGACGCGTCGGCGCATGAGTTCGCACAGGGCACCACACCGCCGCGCGAGGGAAATGCCCTCGAAGTGCTCATCGACGGGTCAGAGGCGCTCCCGCGAATGGCCAGGGATATGGCCGCAGCGACATCACATGTTCATCTGACGGGCTGGTTCCTCTCGCCGGAGCTCGCGCTGAGCCGCGAAGAGGAGCCACTTGTCGTGAGGACGCTCCTGGCCGAGATCGCCGAGCGAATCGAAGTCCGTGTCCTTCTGTGGAAGGGGGCACCGCTGCCGGCGTTTCGGCCGTCACGCGGCGACGTTCGCGAGATGGAGCAGACGCTGACCCGTCATACGAAGATCAAGACCGCGCTCGACTCACGCACGGGTGCGTCGCACTGCCACCACGAGAAGACCATCGTGATCGACGGCACGGTCGCGTTCGTCGGCGGAATCGATCTCACCGTCGACGGCGGCGATCCGTACGACACGCCTAACCATCGAGCGCGCGGAGGTATCGGTTGGCACGACGCCGCGGTGCGTATCGAAGGACCGGTCGTGCGGGATGTCGCTGAGCACTTCCGTCTCCGTTGGGAGAGCGCGACCGGCGAGCTGCTCGTCCCGTCTCCCGAGCCCGAACCTGCCGGAGATGTGGAGCTCCAGATCGTGCGAACGCTCCCTGCAGGCGCCTACAGAAAGGTGCGAAACGGCGACTACTCGATCCTCGAGTCATACATCGGTGCGCTCAAATCAGCGCAACGCATCGTGTACCTCGAGAACCAGTTTCTCTGGTCGCCCGAGGTCGTAGACATTCTGGCGAGCAAGCTAAAGAGTCCACCGACTGACGATTTCCGGGTCGTGATCCTTCTGCCTGCCCGAGCGAACGACGGCGCCGACATCTCGCGTGGACAGGTTGCAGCGCTGATCGACGCTGATGACGGCGACGACCGCTTCCTCGCCTGCACAGTCTACGCCCGCGAGGGCAATCTGCGCGACATCGTCTACGTGCATTCGAAGATCGGTATCGTCGATGACCGCTGGCTGACGGTCGGCTCGGCCAACCTGAACGCACACTCCCTGCTCAACGACACCGAGATGAACATCGTCACCCACGACGAGACGATCGCGCGTGCTACGCGGCTCAGGCTCTGGTCCGAGCACCTCGAACGGGACGAGAAGGACATCGAGGGCAATACCGCAGCGATCTTCGATGAACTCTGGCGACCGATCGCCACCGAGCAGCTTCATCGCATCGAGGAAGGGAAACCGCTTACCCACCGGCTGGTGCGGCTGCCGGGCGTCTCGCGACGCCGGCGCAGGCTTGTCGGCCCGTTGCAGAGCCAACTGTACGACATCTAAGAGCCACCTGCGACACCGAGCGATCCCCGCCCTCGACGATTGCCCATGCATTGCCAACCGAGTTGGTGAAGGGTCGGGGCCGCCCGTGGGCAGGACAGGTCGCCGGGATCGCGCGCCGCCCCTACTGGGTCCCGGCCGAACCTTCCCGGACGGAGCGCTCGGTCGCCGCCTCCGGGAGTCCCTCCGCGACCCGCTCCGCCTTCTCCACCGGAGCGCCGAAGCGCAGGAACCTGCCACCGAACCCGATCGCACAGACCGAGAACCAGGCCCAGCCGAATGCGAGGCCGGCGATGACATCCGATAGCCAGTGGACGCCGAGCATGACGCGGCTGCACGCAACTCCGACCGCGATGGCTGCTGCGCCCCCGGCAAGTAGAGCACGGGTACGGGGCGAACGGCCTCGAGCGAGTACGAGGGCAGCCCCGGCATAGAGTGCAGCAGCGGTTGCCGAGTGGCCGCTCGGGAATGACGGCCCGAGGGTTTCCGTGATCGGATTGAACGTAGGCCGTACTCGGTCGAGAAGCTGCTTGATGGTATTGACGAGCACGACCTCACCGAGCACGACCGTGATCAAGAACGGCAGAATCCAGCGGTTAGGGTGGTGGGCCATCGCAACGATCGCGACGACGGCGATCACGGCGATCGTCACCGGCGTGCTGGCCAGATCTGTAACGAGCTGCAAGAGGTGCGTCGACCGATCGCTCCCGTGGTCTGCGCCCCATTGTCCAACGCTCGCATCGAGTTCGACGAGGCGGGCATTCGATCGTACGAGGTAGGCCAGTACGCCGAGCATCAACCCACCGATGACCGCGATCACGAGCGCGAGAGTAAGCGCGAGGCCGGTGGCGGTTCCAGGGTCGAGTCGACCCTGCAGGAGCCGCGCGAGCGCAGAGTGCCGTGCCGCCTCCCGGCTGAGCTGTCGCCCGGCCGCAGCGCTTGCCGGCGGTGGGGCGCCCGTAGCCGTCGGGTATTTCAGCGCCGCCACGAACACCGCAGCTCCGATGGCGCCCGAGGTGATGATCAGGATGAGAAACGGCACGGCGGTTCCCGATGTTTACCCATTCGCGACCTCGGGTAAACGCAAATGGTGGAAGCGAACCCTACCCTTCCGAAGAGCACCAATGTCGATGATATCGGTGCCGACGTCGTGTCGGGCTCCGGCGAGAACACGCGTGCCCATGCACCTTCCGGGGCGCCGCTGCTCGAGGCGAGAGAGGGTGGCATGGCCGATCGTTTCGCCGGGGCTGTAGGCCCCGTCAATCCCATCCGTGTCTTCCTCGCTGCGATCCTCGGTGGGTACGCCATCCTCGTAGCGTTGACGATCGCAGCTGGATTCCTGTTGACCGAGGTTCTGCTCTCGATCGGCGCCGTCGCGTCGGCGGACGAGCGCATCAGCCTCTGGCTCGAGAGGGAGCGAACGGAGACACTGGTCGACCTGTCGTGGCTCGGCTCCACGCTCGCCGGTGGTGTTGTGATTCCGGCACTCGTCGGGACCCTCCTCGTCCTCTTCCTCGTTTTCCGGCATTGGAGGCTCGCCGCCTTCACGCTGTTCGTGATCTTGCTCGAGTCCGGCACCTACCGGGTGACGACTCTCGTCGTTCACCGAGATCGACCCGACGTAGAGAGGCTCGAGGGCCTGCCCGTGGATGCAAGCTTTCCCTCTGGGCACACGGCCGCGTCCGTCGCTCTCTTCGGTGGCCTCCTGCTCGTGCTCGCGTCCCGGATCGAGAACGCGGCCCTGAGGGCTGCGCTCTGGATCATCGCTCTGGTCATTCCCGCGTTCGTGATGTGGTCGCGGATGTTGCGCGGCATGCACTATGCGACGGATGTCACGGCCGGCGTTCTGATGGGTGTCGGGGCACTCGTGGTGGTCGTCTTCGCAGCGCGCGCAGCCGGTGCCGCGGCCGCACATCGAGATGCTATGGCGACGACGAGAGGATCACGTCCATGACGAAGATTGCGGTTATCGCCCACGCCGGTAAGACGATCGGTGGGGGACTCGAGGAGCTCCGTGTCGTACTGTCCCGGGCCGGTATCGCCGACCCGATCTGGTCGGAGGTGCCGAAGAGCCGATATGCGGCCGAGCGCGTGCAGCGTGCACTCGATGAGGGCGCCGAACTCGTGTTCGTCTGGGGCGGTGATGGGATGGTTCAGCACTCGATCGACAGGTTGGCCGGGACCGGCGTCACGCTCGCGATCATCCCTGCCGGCACCGCGAACCTCTTCGCCTCGAGCCTCGAGATACCCTCGGACATCGCCGAGGCAGTGGAGATCGGCCTGAACGGACGAGACAGGACTCTCGACGTCGGCAAGATCAACGGCGAGCGGTTCGCCGTGATGGCCGGCGCAGGCCTCGACGCCCACATGATCCAGGAGGCGGACGGAGGCTTGAAGGATCGCTTCGGTCGCCTCGCCTATATCTGGACTGCGTCGAAGAGCCTGCGCAAGGAGCCGTTCAAGGCCCGGATCGAGATCAACGATGAGCTGTGGTACAAGGGGACGGCGAGTTGCGTCCTGCTCGGGAACGTGGGGTCGCTCTTCGGCGGCATCGAGGCATTCGACAACGCAGAGCCTGACGACGGCCTGCTCGAGGTCGGCGTGAGCAATGCCGAAGGTCTTGGGCAGTGGGCGCGAACGGTTGCGCGCACCGCGATCGGTACGACGGCCAAGTCGCCGTTCGTCCAGGTGACCAAGGCAAAGAAGGTGCGGATCGAGCTCGACCGCAAGGTCGCCTACGAGCTCGACGGCGGCGCCAGAGAGCCGACAAAGCTTCTGAAGATCAAGATTGAGCCGGGCGCGATCACGGTCCGGGTGCCCGAGGTGTCGTGAGTACCGCATCGCGCGTCCCGAAAGCTTTGAGCTGACCCGGGACGATGCCCGCTTGACGCTCGCGTCGACCGGGCGGACTCGCTTGCTGAAAGATGCGCTCGCCCGCTTTGGTGCCGCAGACGGCACGAGCCACTCACGGTCGCTCGCCTTCGTGCTGTCGCTCGTACTCGTGCAGGGCCTGATCGTGATCGTGGGGTTCGCCGCTCCCTTGGGTTCGTCGACCGTCAGCGCGGTGGTCGTGGACACGATCCAGACCGCCGCGCCCGGCTCGGCGGGCGACTTCCTGACCGGCGCCGTCAAGCAGGCGAATACGGTAGGAGGATAGGATCGCTTTCTCGTTACTGGTGATCGGGTTGGTCGGCCTCACGATCACGGCGACGACCACAATGGGGCAGCTCGAGCGAGGCCTGAATCGGATCTACGGCGTCGAGCGCGACAGGCCCTTCGTCGAGAAGTACCGGCTTGCCTTTCTGCTCGAGGTGAGCGCCGGTGCAGCGATCGCGGCGTCGTTCGTATTCCTCGCCTTCGGTCGCACGCTCGGAACATCGGGGAACGGCGCCATCGCAACCATCAGGTCGCTCGCCCGCTGGACGCTCGTCTCAGCGCTCAGTATCTTCTACGACGCAGCGGTAGCGGCACAACTCGAGGCTGTTCGTGCCGGGATTCTCGCGCCAGCAAGCGTCCGTCAGGCGGACGACACGCCGGCACGGCAGCGAGCTGCGACTGCCGGCTGATGTCGGATGACGGCTTTCTCTCGAGGCATCGACGGAGATGTTTGAACGCAACGCGAGAGAGGGAATGATTGGCTCACCGGTGCCGCCTCACGGCACCCTCATCGAAAGGATGTCATGCCGACTTGGGCCTGGATTCTCCTCATTGTCGTCCTCGTCCTCGCTCTCACGGGCGGGATCGGGTTCGGTCGCAGGTAGCACCTCGAAGCCAGCGAATGTAGGCGGGCGTGCCCGATGGGTGCGCCCCTCCCGCACCGGTCCTTGATCCAGCCTAGAAGCGGTGTTGTGCTGCAGGCCGGGCATCGGCGCGGTTGAGCTGGTGTGGCTGAGGATCCGGCGTCGTGATCTCGATGAGGTTTGCCGGAGTCGCGGAACGGGTAGAAAAAAAAATGGAACCGTTTCTTCAAGCGCTTGCTCCCGATGTCGCGCGTCTGGCCCCGTTACGTCGGTCGCTTTCGAGCTGGTTGGAGAAGGCAGACGTCGCGGATCCACCGCGCGATGACCTCGTTCTTGCAACGCACGAGGCCGCCACCAACGCGATTGAGTATGGCAGCCCGAAACGGCCGTTCGAAGTGAGGGGCAGCGTGGTCGATCGGGTGGTGACGATCGCGATTTCCAACGAGGGACGGTGGAACAAGATTCGGCGCGAGAACGATGACCGGGGGAGGGGACTCGCGCTCATCGAGGCCATGGTTTCGAAGATGGAGATCGAGACCGATCGCAAGGGAACGACGGTGCGTCTCGTCCAGCAGTTCTAGGATTCGGGTTTGCAGAACACGGTTCGGATTCCCTGGCGCGAGGCACTGCACTGCCGTCCAGGTAGCGGCCTGTCAGCTGTTGCGGCGACCGCTTTGTCCAGGAGAGGCGAAGGCATTCGCTGACGCACTCTGGTGGCACCGCTCCACCGTTGCACGTTGCTGAATTGCGCGCGTTACGAGTACGGTGAGATCGACGCCAGCAGGGACTCCCGCAACCGACAGACTTTGCCACAGCGCCATCTTTCCCGTGACGCCGACGACGAGCGCTTCTAGCTCGATCACGTCACTGAGTCGGGCGCGACCGCGAATTTGGCCATTCAGCTTCAGGCGGCCCAGCCGCTCCGCCGTCACGGCGAGGACGTCTTTGAGACGACTCGGAGTCACGCCGGCTGCCGCCATGATTGTCTTCAATGTCTGGAGATCCTCCTCGATCTCCAGCGCGATCCGCCCGAGTTCGGCCCCACCCTCGACGTCGAGTGAAACGTTCTTCGCGAGGCGGCGAGCGATGGCTGTGCCCGCTTGCGCCGCAGCGTGGTGATCCTGGAGATAGATGGCGAGCGGATTTTGTACCTGTCTCACATGATGCTTCTTACCCGCTGATCGAATGCACGAAACCGAGCTCGTGAGAAGGCATATGCCAGGAATTCGACCTCAACGGGCACGGAGTTTTGTAAGCCTCGAAGCGAGGGTACGAAAGTGATGAAGCCACGTAATCGAAGAAAGAGAGGGAAAAGAATGGGTTCTGCGCAGATGAGCGATCCAGGGGAGCTTTTCCTGCACGAGCTCGGCGATGTGCTCTACGCCGAGAAGACACTGGTCAAGCCCCTGCCCAAGCTCCAGGAGGAGGCGTCGGACGAGGAGCTCGCGAAAGTATTTGGCGACCACCTCGAGGAGACGCGTCAGCACGTGAGGAACGTCGAGCAGGCGTTCGAGCAGCTGGGCGAGCCGGCGAAGGCTGAAAAGTGCCCCGGGATCGAGGGAATCACGAAGGAGCACGACGATTTCGTCGCCAACGAGTCGCCGTCGCAGGATGTCCTGAACCCGTTCTCGACAGGCGCCGCGGCACGCACCGAGCACTACGAGATCGCGGCTTGACGAGGGCCTTGTGACCATGGCCGAGGCGATGGGTGAAGACGAGGTCGTGCGGCTCCTGGGAGAGAATCTCGAGCAGGAGAAGAAGGCCACTCGGAAAGATGCAGGCGATTGGCAAGCGGCTCGCGCAGGACGGCGCGAAGGTCGCTGCTCCGTAGGTATGCCAACACGGCGGCGGGTGGAGAATCACTCCACCCGTGACCGATTCGACGTCATCGGGCCGCTCGCGCATTGCGTCCGGCTCGCAACCCGAACGGAGGAACGGCATGAACGACTCAGAAGCTTCCAGGAAGCATCACGATCATCCGACGCTCGATGACCATCCCGGGCTGGACAATGACGAGGCCACAGACGAGGGGAAGATGATGACTGCGTCGGGCAGCCTCGGGCCAGCCGTTGATCACGATGCCGAGGATGGCGAACGGAATGAGCGCGCGGACGAGCAGAAGACGGACTCGAGCGCTAATCAGGGAGCCCCGTAGCCCGGCTTCTGTGATTCGACGCCAGGCGGTCCGGTTTCGACTTGAACGCTGGCGATCGGCCGAAGCCGGCCACCGCGTGGCGCTCGCGAAGGGGGGTCTGAGCCGGCTGTGCCCGAGCCTCGTTCGGCAATGAGTTTGTACCGATCGGCGTGGGGGAATACTGGTCTCATGAGCAGAATTCTCAACAGACGGAACGCCGTTCTCGGCTGGTTTGTGTGGCGTCGTGCCAAGCGAACAGCATTGAAACGAGCGCGACGTCAGCGTCACTTGCTTCGGGTTATCGGTATAGCCTCGGCCCTGACACTTGTCATCAGTGCGGTGTCGTTGACCGGACGCTACCGCGGCAGCTCGATCGGCTGATGTCGGTAACCCGTGGCCGCGCCACCCACACGCCGGCCGGACGCGCGGAACCGTCACACGAGAGAAGAGGGATGACGGGCAAGTCGCTCAAGCAGTCAGGGGACAGAGCGATAGGTCTGTTCCGGGTCATCGTGGTGGTTGGTGGTGAACGGACGGTTCAGCTGACGGTGCCGCTCGATCGGGCTCCCCATCCTGGAGAGACTCTTGCGGTCCCGGAAGGTCGCCTCGTCACGGTGCGTCACGTGATCGAAGCAAGACACAACAATGTGTGCGGGATCATCCTCGCCTGGGACGGTTGACGGCGCCTCTTTGCGTTCGGCGGGTTTGTCGGTACAGCCGAATGGGTACGACACGAAGATGGGATCCCTGCTCGAGTTCCGCCGCCCGACTCGCGTGCCACCGACTGCGGTGTTCGGGCTCGCGACCAGGCTCGTGGAGAGAGATAACCATGAGGGCCGTAGGGCGGTTCTCGAGATCGATGGTCTTGCAACGTTCTGCGTCGTAGCCGAGATTCCAACCGTGGGTGACGTGATTCATGGACCGTTGACGGCGATCGTCGAGAAGGTGCGTGTAACGCGCGACGGGGGGCACGTTCGCATCTCCGCCCGGTGCGTTGCGCCTGAGATGGATAGTCGTCAGCCCAATGAGCTCGAACCCGGTCACGCGGAGAGTCCTTCTCCTCGCGTCGACGTGGTGCTACGTGAGATGAGACGCCTGTGCAGCGTAGGCGTCGACCCGACCGACGAGCTCCCGCACGGCGCCTGACCTCGTGATTCCGAGGGCCTGGGCACGGTGTCTCAGGCGCTATGCCGTTATCGCTCATGTCGATCTATTTGATGGTGACTGGCGTCCCGATCGGCATCAGGCGCGCAAGCCTGAGAATGTCACCGTTGCGAAGCCTGATACAACCGTGCGAGATCCGACCCGGAATCAGCCGGGGCTGATCGGTGCCGTGGATCCCGATAAAGCCACCCGCTGGCCAGTCGGTCAGGACTGCCGAGCGGGCACTCGTGCCGAAGGCAACCGGGCCATAGGTTTTTCCTGCATATTTCGTCAGCTTGTTGCGGATGATGAACCGCCCCGACGGCGTCGGCCACCTCGATCGTCCAACCCCGATTGGGGCCGTGAAGAGACGGGTGCGGCCGCGATACAATGTGGCCTTGAGCGTCGCGAGCGAGATCTCGAGGCGTGTTGCGACGACCCCATACCCGCCAACTGCCGTCCGTCGAATCCAGCCGGTCGTGCCGTTTGGCAAGATCGGGAGACCGACTTCGACCCACAGAGCTCCGGCACGCTCGGCTCTTCTGAAGACAGGCACGACCGTCGTCGTCCCTTCTGGGGTCGTTGTCGTCAACCGCCCGACGACGCGTGCGGTCGTGCCAGGGGTGGCGTGCACATCGACTTTTCGCACGATCGGTGCGTACCTCGACAGGAGCGGGGAGCTTGTTGGGCCTGCCGCCCTCGAGCTACTGGTCAGCCCGCGATCAGATGTGAACGGGGGCGCGGGTACCGAGGATGATGCAGATGCGGTCGCGAGTCCCACGACCGCGACGACGCCCGCGCCGGGGGGGGGGGGGGCCCCGGCGGCCCCCCCCCCCCCCGGGGGGGGGCCCCCCCCCCCCGGGGGGGGGCGCCGCCCACCCCGGGCCCCGGGCCCCCCCCCCCGCCCCGGGGGGGGGGGTTGCCCCCACCCCCCCGCCCCCCGGGGCGCCCCCCGGCGGGCGCCACGCCGTGT
>JAJAZN010000001.1 GCA_026785685.1 Thermoleophilia bacterium | reverse complement strand
TGGTAGTGCGGCTCCTCAAAAAATTGCTGGTTTCTGTCACGCGTCGTCATAGGCCGCACTAGGAGGTGCCGTCGTCTGCGAGCTGGTTCTTGCCGGCCTGCTTCGCCTTCGTCACGAGCGCACCTGTTCGTGCCGTCAGGCTCTCGACCGTATCTTCGGGGCCAAGCTCCACGAGCCCACCCGACATCGTCAGCGCGCCGGCTTCGCCGAACGGCCGCTCGGCGATCTCGAACGCGAGTCGCCCATAGAACCGCTTCGCCAGCTCCCGCGTCGTATCGGGGAGGATCACGAAGAACTCGTCTGCACCGCCGGAGTTCCGGTAGGCAGCGTCCCCGCCGCGAATCGTCGCGCGGATCCGGGCGCCGAACTCAGCCAGAACGGCGTCGCCGGTCTCCTGCGAGAACGTCTTGTTGATCAAGCCGAAGTTGTCGAGGTCGACCTGGATCATGCAGAGCGGGCGGCCGTGCCTGCGCGCGGCACTCACCTCGCGGGGCAGTTCCTCGGAGAATGCGAGCGCACTACGAAGGCCCGTGCGCAGATCTGTCGCGGCAAGCTCCTGGACATCCAGAAAGCGAAAGGCGTTCTGGATCGCCGGGGCCGCGTGACGCGCAATAGCCGCCAGAAGCGTGACGGACTCCTGGTCGAAGGCATTCGCCTTGCGTGAGTAAACCGCGAGCGACCCGCGCCCTTCCGGGCCGATCGGGACAACGAGGCCGGTGCGAAGCGTGCCCGGCCCCTCCACGTCCCATGACGTCATGCCGGACGCGAACGCAGCACCATCGGGAGGGCCGGTAAGGAAGGGCGCTGACTCGGGTCGGACGTGGCCCTGGATCGCGGTTTCGATCTCTCCGTTCGCGCGCTCCACCCGGATCGAGCTACCGTCAACCGCCGGCAGCGCACCCGCGGCTGCGAGCGTCCGGTGCAGGACCTCATCGAGCTCGATCGTCGACCCGATCGTGTCGAGGCGCGAGTTCGACGCAATCGGCCGCACCGAGGCGGCTTCGATTCTTTCGGCCAGGCCGACGAGACGGTCGTCGACCCTGTCCAGGGCAGTTGCAATCCGCACATCGACGGGCCGCCGTGAGGCGAGCCAGAACGCGACGAGCACGCCGGCAACAAAGATGGCACCTAAAGCCGCAACGACTACCGCAGTCGTGGTTCCTCTCCCTTCCCCTGCGCCAACTCTATGCAGGAATGAGGCATCTGTATACGGGTGCTGCAACGAACGTTCCAGGCTTGCCGGACACGGGAAGTGTCAGCTACACTGGCCGTCCGCAGGTGCCGGGGTGAGATCCCTGCCACATCTGCGCGTGATCTTTGTCTGTGTTTACCGAGAGTGTCAGGAGCAGCGTGCCCACCGTCAATCAGCTCGTCCGCAAAGGTCGCAAGGCCCCCGTGGCCAAGACGAATACCCCGGCCCTCCGCGGTGCACCGCAAAAGCGCGGGGTCTGCACGCGCGTCTACACCACTACCCCGAAGAAGCCGAACTCGGCGCTGCGGAAGGTCGCGCGCGTCCGGCTTACGAACGGGATGGAAGTCGGCGTCTACATCCCCGGCGAGGGGCACAATTTGCAGGAGCACTCCGTCGTACTCATCCGCGGCGGCCGTGTCAAGGACCTCCCGGGTTTCCGCTACAAGGTGATCCGCGGTGGGCTCGACACGTCCGGCGTCTCCGATCGTCGCCAGGCGCGCTCGAAGTACGGCGCCAAGAAGGGCTCGAGTTGATGCCACGCCGTGCAGAGATCCAGCCGCGCCAGCTCGAGCCCGACTCCGTCTACTCGTCGGTGCTCGTCACGCAGGTCATCAACTGCGTCATGCTCGACGGTAAGAAGTCGACCGCCGAGCGGATCGTCTACGACGCACTCGCACTGGCCTCCGAGAAGACCGGCAAGGCGGCACTCGAGATCCTCGAGGGTGCGGTCAAGTCCGTGACCCCCGTCCTCGAGGTGCGCTCACGTCGCGTCGGTGGTGCCAACTACCAGGTGCCGATCGAAGTACCGCAGCGCCGCGCCCGCACGCTCGCGATCCGCTGGATCGTGCAGTTCGCGCGCGACCGCCGCGAGAAGCACATGGGTGACAAGCTCGCGGGTGAGCTGATGGATGCGCTTAACCAGCAGGGCGGCGCCTACAAGAAGAAGGACGACATCTACCGGATGGCGCAGGCCAACAAGGCCTTCGCTCACTACCGCTGGTAAGAGGGAGACGATCTTGAGCATCACAGCCTCCCGTATCTCTCTGGACCGCGTCCGAAACATCGGGATCATGGCGCACATCGACGCCGGCAAGACGACGACGACGGAGCGGATCCTGTACTACACGGGGCGCACACACAAGCTTGGTGAGGTGCACGAGGGCGCGGCGACGATGGACTGGATGGCCCAGGAGCAGGAGCGCGGCATCACGATCACGTCTGCGGCGACGACGGCAGAGTGGCGCGATCACAAGATCAACATTATCGATACGCCCGGGCACGTGGACTTTACGGCCGAGGTCGAGCGCTCACTGCGTGTGCTCGACGGCGCCATCGCGGTCTTCGACTCGGTGGCTGGCGTGCAGCCGCAGTCCGAGACGGTGTGGCGCCAGGCAGACCGCTACGGGGTGCCGCGCATCTCGTTCATCAACAAGATGGATCGCACAGGCGCCGACTTTTTCAATGCCGTGCAGACGATGCGCGACCGTCTCGGCGCCACTGCCGTCTGCGTCCAGATCCCCGTCGGCGAGGAGGAGCACCATCGCGGCGTCATAGACCTCGTCGAGATGAACGCGGTCACCTACGACGACGATCTTGGCGAGTCCTTCACCGTCGGTGAGATTCCTGCCGACCTCGTCGAACTGGCCAGGCAGCACCATCACGCACTCATCGACGCGGTCGCCGAGTTCGACGATGACCTGATGGAGAGTTACCTCGAGGACGAAGACTCCGTTACGCCCGAGATGCTCCGCCGCGCACTCCGCGCCGGCACGCTCGCGAGTGCGATCACCCCTGTGCTACTCGGCTCCGCCTTCAAGAACAAGGGCGTGCAGCCGCTGCTCGATGCAGTGGTCGACTATCTGCCGAGCCCTCTCGATGTCCCCTCAGTGCAGGGCGTCGACCCGAAGACCGGTGAGGAGTTGACGCGGCAAGCCTCGTTCGACGCCCCGTTCTCGGCCCTCGTCTTCAAGGTGATGTCCGATCCGTTCGTTGGCAAGTTGACCTACTTCCGCGTCTACTCTGGTCAGATCACAGCCGGTGATCGCGTCGTCAACACGACGAACGGTAAGACCGAGCGCATCAGCCGCATCCTCCAGATGCACGCCAATCATCGCGAGGAGCGCGACGAGATCGGCGCAGGCGATATCGCGGCCGCGGTCGGTCTGAAGCAGTCGACGACCGGTGACACACTCGCAATCGATAAATCGCCGATCGTGCTCGAGCGAATGACGTTCGCCGAACCGGTCATCTCCGTCGCGATCGAGCCAAAGACGAAGGGCGACCAGGACAAGCTCTCACAGGGCCTTCAGCGCCTTGCCGAGGAGGATCCGACCTTCCGCGTCACCTCCGACGAGGAGACCGGTCAGACGCTCATCGCCGGCATGGGTGAGCTCCACCTCGAGATCATTGTCGACCGGCTCATGCGAGAGTTCAACGTCGACGCGAATGTTGGCCGGCCCCAGGTCGCCTACCGTGAGACCGCGGGCAAGCCCGCCGAGAAGGTGCAGGGCAAGTTCGTGCGCCAGACGGGTGGCTCAGGGCAGTACGGCGACGTCACGATCAACCTGCTGCCGCAGGAGCCCGGCAAGGGCTACGAGTTCATCGACAAGATCGTCGGCGGCAAGATCCCCAAGGAGTACATCAAGCCGGTCAACGAGGGGATCCAGGAAGCGATGAACGCCGGTGTGCTTGCCGGCTACCCGGTCGTCGACGTCCGGATCGAGTTGATCGACGGCTCGTACCATGACGTCGACTCGAGCGAGCGGGCCTTCAAGATCGCGGGCTCGATGGCCTTCAAGGAGGCGCTTCGGCGCTCCAAGCCGAAGTTGCTCGAACCGATCATGGCCGTCGAGGTGGTCACACCCGACGACTACCTCGGCGACGTTATGGGTAACCTCAACGGTCGGCGTGGGCGAGTCGAGTCGCTCAAGCCAATCGGCAACTCGCAGTCGATCGTGGCGAGCGTGCCACTCTCAGAGATGTTCGGGTATGTCACCGACCTGCGCTCGATGTCGCAGGGGCGGGCAGCTTTTACGATGGCGTTCGATCGATACGACGAAGTACCCCAGTCCATCGCGAGCGACATCGTCGACTCGCAGTCAGGCTCGTAAGAAGGAGATTGCAGGATGGCCAAGCAGAAATTTGAGCGGTCGAAGCCGCACGTCAATGTCGGCACCATCGGCCATATCGACCACGGCAAGACCACGCTGACCGCGGCGATCACGAAGGTGCTCGCCGAGTCCGGCACGGGTACCGCCGTTCGCGACTTCACGTCGATCGACGCGGCTCCCGAGGAGCGGCAGCGCGGCATCACGATCAACACGGCGCATGTCGAGTACGAGACGGTGAATCGTCACTACGCGCACGTCGACTGCCCGGGCCACGCCGACTACATCAAGAACATGATCACGGGCGCAGCCCAAATGGACGGGGCGATTCTCGTCGTCTCCGCCGCCGACGGCCCGATGCCCCAGACGCGCGAGCACATCCTGCTTGCCCGCCAGGTCGAGGTGCCGTTCATGGTCGTCGCACTGAACAAGGCCGACATGGTCGACGATCCCGAGCTGCTCGAGCTCGTCGAGCTCGAGGTTCGCGAGCTGCTCACGAAGTACGACTTCCCGGGCGACGACATCCCGATCATCCAGGTCTCGGCACTCAAGGCGCTCGAGGGCGACCCCGAGTGGACGCCGAAGATCCTCGAGCTTATGGAGGCCGTCGACTCCTACATTCCGGAGCCGACGCGCGACACGGACAAGCCGTTCCTGATGCCGATCGAGGACGTGTTCACGATCACGGGCCGCGGAACGGTCGTCACGGGCCGCATCGAGCAGGGCAAGATCGAGGTCGGCAAGGAGATCGAGATCGTCGGGATCACGGACAAGGTCGAGAAGACCACCGTCACCGGCCTCGAGATGTTCCTCAAGGTGCTCGACTTTGCCCAGGCGGGCGACAACGCTGGAGTGCTGCTCCGCGGCGTCAAGCGTGAGGAGGTACAGCGCGGTCAGGTGCTTGCGAAGCCGGGCTCGATCACGCCGCACACGCACTTCAAGGCCGAGGTCTACGTGCTCTCGAAGGACGAGGGCGGCCGTCACACGCCGTTCTTCAACGGCTACCGGCCCCAGTTCTACTTCCGCACGACGGACGTGACGGGCTCGATCAAGCTGCCGGACGGCCAGGAGATGGTTATGCCGGGTGACAACACGCAGATGGAGATCGAGATGGGTCAGCCCATCGCGATGGATGCTGGACTGCGGTTCGCCGTCCGCGAGGGTGGCCGCACCGTCGGTGCCGGCGTCGTCACGGAGATCATCAAGTAGGAGAGGGTCGTGCCTCTCCCCCGCATCCGGGGGAGAGGCGCCTTCCTCTCTCTCAGAAGAGAAGAGACGAGACACTATGGCGCAACAGAAAATCCGCATTCGACTCAAGGGCTACGACCACCAGCAGCTCGATCGCTCGGCGTCGCAGATCGTTGAGACGGCGCAGCGTACGGGCGCGACGATCACCGGTCCGGTGCCTTTGCCCACCGAGAAGAACGTGTATTGCGTGATCCGGAGCCCGTTCAAGGACAAGGACTCGCGCGAGCACTTCGAGGTGCGCACGCACAAGCGCCTGATCGACATCCACAGCCCTACGCCGAAGACGGTCGACTCGCTGATGCGCCTCGACCTTCCCGCCGGCATCGACATTGAAATAAAACTTTAGGAATTGCTGAGACAATTCCTAAAGTTCTAGATAACACCATGAACAAACTCAAATGAGATTTCACCACACACAAATGAACGCACTATTCACCACACACAGATGAACGCACTTTTTTACCACACACAGATGAACGCACTATCTAACGCTTTTTCCCGTCCCAATGGAGGCGCATCTTGAAAGGCATAGTGGGGAAAAAGCTTGGGATGACCCAGATCTTTGATCCGGAATCCGGCGCGGTTACCGCGGTGACGGTGATCGAGGCTGGACCCTGCCCGGTGACTCACGTGCGCAACGAGAGCGCCGACGGTTACGCCGCAGTTCAGCTCGCCTACGAGCCCGTCGCCGATCGCAAGATCACGAAGGGCGAGATCGGCCACCTCAAGAAGTCGGGGGCGTCCGCACACCGCCACCTCGTCGAGTTCCGGGGCGAGAGCGAACTTGCAGTCGGTGACACCGTCACCGTCGAGGCGTTCCAGCCCGGCGACGCGATCAAGGTCGCCGGAACGTCGATCGGCAAGGGTTTCGCCGGCACGATCAAGCGCCACAATTTCAGGCGCGGCCCCGTCTCCCACGGCTCGCACAACGTTCGCGCGCCCGGTTCGATCGGTGCATCTGCCACACCGTCGCGCGTGTTCCGTGGGCAGAAGATGTCGGGTCGCATGGGGGGCAAGCGCGCCACCCAGCTCGGGCTGGTCGTCCACGACGTGGACGTCGAGCGCAACCTGCTCCTCGTGAAGGGCGCCGTTCCGGGCCCGACGAGCGGCATCGTCGAGATCAGGAGCACCGACTGATGGCAGCGCTGAAGGCAGACGTTTTGGGCGGCACGGCCGCCAAGTCGGCAACGCTCGGGGAGGCCGTGTTCGGCGCCGAGCTGAAGAGGCACATCGTGCACGAGGTCGTGCGTGCCGAGTTGAACGCGCACCGCGCGGGCACCCGCGGTGCGAAGACCCGCGGGATGGTCTCGGGTGGACGCGCGAAGCCGTGGCGCCAGAAGGGCACCGGCCGAGCGCGACAGGGCACGATTCGCGCTCCGCACTTCACGGGCGGCGGCGTCGCTTTCGCGCCAGGCATGCGCAGCTTCGACGTCAAGGTGAATCGCAAGGTACGCCGCGCCGCTCTCGCCGGTGCACTGTCGAACCACGTCGGCAACGGCACGCTTGCGCTCGTCGATGGTGGAGCGTTCGAGACCCCGTCGACCAAGCAGGCGAAGGCTCTCGTCGAGAAGTGGGGCAAGGAGACGCCGCTCGTCGTCGTCGCTCACGAGGACGAGATCGGGCTGATCAAGTCGTTCCGCAATCTCGAGCGCGTTCTCGTCACCGTTCCATCCGAGCTCGAGGTGGCGCCGATCGTCTGGGCGCGCTCGGTGCTCGTCAGCGAGGCCGCACTGCCACTCGTCGAAGGGAAGGCATCGTGAACGCTGCCGATGTCCTCATCGCGCCCGTCGTCTCCGAGAAGAGCTACTCCGGCCTCGTCGACCGGAAGTACACCTTTAAGGTGCATCAGGACGCCCACAAGACGCAGGTGCGCCAGGCCGTCGAGGAGCTCTTCGGCGTCAAGGTGCAGAGCGTCCACATGATCAAGGTCGCCGCCAAGCCGAAGCGCCGCGGTGTGTTCAAGGGTGTCCGGCCGAGCTGGAAGAAGGCCATCGTGCAGCTGCGCGAGGGCGAGTCCATCGAGATCTTCGAAGGGGCACAGGTCTAAGTGGCTCTCCTGGCAACAGTTAGAGCGCCTCTGGCGCGCGATCCGCGGCGCATTGCGTCGTCCTCGGTCGCATCCAGGCAACCCCGCCTGAATGCTCTCTGCGTCCTCGCACTGCTTGCGTCTCGCACCCCAGAGACGCGAAACCGTCACCAGGAGAACCACTAATGGCAGTCAAGAAGTTCAAGCCGACCAGCCCGGGACGTCGCTTCATGGCGGTCTCGTCCTTCGAGGAGGTCACGAAGAAGGCTCCCGAGCGCTCGCTCGTCGAGCCGCTCAAGAAGACCGGCGGTCGCAACAACAACGGTCGCATCACGACGCGCCACCAGGGTGGCGGTCACAAGCGGATGTACCGCGTGATCGACTTCAAGCGCCTCAAGGATGGCGTGCCTGCCAAGGTCGCCGCGATCGAGTACGACCCCAACCGGTCGGCCCGGATCGCCCTGCTGCACTACGCGGACGGCGCCAAGGCGTACATCGTTGCGCCTCAGGGTCTTCGGGTCGGTACCTTTGTCGAGTCAGGCCCGAACGCCGATATCAAGGCCGGCAACGCGTTGCCCCTCGACAACATCCCCACCGGAACGCTCGTGCACAACGTCGAGCTGAAGCCGGGGCAGGGTGCCAAGATGGCGCGCTCGGCAGGTGCCGGTGTGCAGCTCGTCGCGAAGGATCAGGGATATGGCGTTCTTCGCCTCCCCTCCGGTGAGATGCGTCGTGTGCTTCTGACGTGCCGCGCGACCGTGGGGCAGGGCGGGAACTCCGATCACGCGAACGAGCAGTCGGGCAAGGCCGGCCGGAGCCGCTGGCTCGGCAAGCGCCCTGCAGTTCGCGGTTCGGCCATGAACCCGGTCGACCACCCGCACGGCGGCGGCGAGGGCAAGTCCAAGGGCGGCCGCCATCCGGTGACGCCGTGGGGCGTGCCCACGCTCGGCAAGCGCACGCGCCAGAAGCACAAGGAATCCGACAAGCTGATCGTTCGCGGCCGTCGCCGCGGCAAGGAAAGGCGCTAACCAACTATGTCCAGATCATCGAAGAAGGGGCCTTTCATCGACGACCGGCTGCTCAGTCGGATCGAGGCGATGAACGCCTTGAACGAGAAGCGGATGATCCGCACGTGGTCGCGCAGCTCCACCGTGTTCCCCGACATGGTCGGTCACACGATCGCCGTCCACGACGGTCGCAAGCACGTGCCGGTGTTTGTCAGCGAGCAGATGGTCGGGCACAAGCTCGGCGAATTCGCCCCAACGCGGACGTTCCGAGGCCATGCCGGTGACAACAAGACCCAGGTGAAGAAGCGCTAGTGGCTACCAAGGACACAACCAAGCTCGTCCAGTCACGTGCAGAGGCGAAGTACGTCCGCCTGTCGGCGCGGAAGGCACGCCTCGTGCTCGACCACATCCGTGGCCGCAGCGTCCCGGAGGCTCGCACGGTGCTTGCATTCACACCGCGCGCCGCGGCCGTGGACATCGAGAAGGTGCTGCGCTCGGCTGTTGCGAACGCCGAGTCCACCCATGCCCTCGACGGTGACGAGCTCATCGTCCTCGCCGCCTACGCGGATGAGGGCCCGACGCTGAAGCGTTGGCGCGCCCGCGCCCGCGGCCGGGTCAACCGCATTCGCAAGCGCACGTGTCATATCACCCTGATCGTCAGTGAGAACCCGAAGGCGACGGCACGGCCCAAGCGGTCGACCCAGAAGCCTGCCACGACCGATGCCCCGGTCTCGGAGACTCCCGCTGCCGACGAGAAGCCGAAGCGCAAGTCGCCGGCGAAGAAGAAGGAGGCTCGAGCCTGATGGGCCAGAAAATCCATCCTGGCGGCCTACGCGTCGGTGTCATCCACGACTGGAAGTCGAACTGGTACACCGGCAAGAAGGAGTTCGCCGACTACATCCTCGAGGATGTCCGCATCCGCGAGCACATCAACGGCAAGCTGTCCCATGCCGGCCTCTCCGACATCCTGATCCGGAAGGACAAGCAGCGGATCACGGTTGACATCTACACCGCTCGGCCCGGGATCGTGATCGGCAAGTCCGGTGTCGAGGTCGACGCGCTTCGCAAGGAGCTGCACGCGATCACGGGCAAGTCGGTGCACATCAACATCAACGAGATCAAGCGGCCCGAGCTCGACGCGCAGCTCGTCGCGCAGTCGATCGCCGAGCAGCTTCAGAACCGGGTCTCGTTCCGGCGCGCGATGAAGCGGGCCCTCGCCTCGGCAATGCGGTCGGGCGCGCAGGGCATCAAGATCCAGTGCGGGGGGCGGCTGGGCGGCGGCGAGATGAGCCGCGTCGAGCGCTACACCGAGGGTCGTGTGCCGTTGCACACGATCCGCGCCGACATCGACTACGGCTTCGCCGAGGCACGGACGACGTTCGGCCGGATCGGCGTCAAGGGCTGGGGCAACAAGGGCTAGATCATGCCTGAGGGTTACGAAGGCACCTCCACCGGAAAGGCGACCCGACTCGGCGACCTGCCTCAGCCAGGGGGTGGGCGGTCGAAGCCGATGATCACGTTGCGGTCGGCGGCATCGCCACGGGCGGTCAGCGCACCCTGCGGGTCGCCGTGGCCGATCTCCCGAGCGATCGAGGCCAGACGCTCGACCCCTCGCTCCCCCGAGGTCATGGG